>CAYFKI010000008.1:0-2814 GCA_964343525.1 uncultured Cyanobium sp. | reverse complement strand
GGCGAAGCCTGGGGCGATTGGCGGGAGGCCTTGCGTTGTTCGGCCTGGGCCTGGTCGTGCAGCATCACGCTGGTGCGGGCCAGACAACCAATCGAAAAACAGATGGCGGCGTTGCCAAACAGCGCCCAGTGCCATCGGAGTCCGTCGTCCCGCAATTTGGTCACCAGCAGCATCACGATCGCTGCCGCAATCCAGGGGAGGGTGATGATCGCAACCAGCCGCCGACTTCCCATGACAGCGGTTCAATGCAGGGCCAGGTGCTCAACAATCGCTGAGCGGGGTGGGGTTTGGCGGGCCAGCTTGCGGTTCAGCTTGGCCAACTCCCACGACACCTTGGAGACACAACCAATCGAAAAACAGATGGCCCCACTACCGAACAAGCTCCAGCCATGGCCGTGAAGGCTGAAATCGTCGGCAATCAAGAGGCGAAGGGCTGCCAGGTTGACCACCGTTGAGGCTGCCCAAGGGCCGTAAACCCAGGCGAGAAAAAAGCGGGGCAAACCGGATGGCATGCCGGATCAACCGGACAGAGGGCCAAGCTTGTCAGCCAATTCAGGCTTGTGGGGGCCCAGGAGGCCGCCGCTGCAGCTGGCTATGGCAAGGCGCTGCCAATTGCAGCCAGCGTGGCCATGATCGGATCACGCTTGCTGTGATCTGACGGTGGCTGCAGCGCCTGGTTTGAGTTCGCCGTTGGGCGCCACGCTGCGCGATGGGGGCGTGAATTTCAGCCTCTACGCCAAAGATGCCACCCGGGTCGAGTTGTGTCTATTTGACAGCGCCACCGCAGCCGAGCCAGCCCAGGTGCTTGTGCTCGAAGGCGAGCGCCACCGCACTTATCACTACTGGCATTGTTTTGTGCCAGGCCTCGCTGCCGGTCAGGTCTACGGCTACCGGATCCATGGTCCGTGGGACCCGGCGCAGGGCTTGCGCTTTGACCCGTCCAACCTGCTCTTGGATCCCTACGGGTTGGCGATGGCGATCCCCCCGGGCTATCGCCGGGATCCCCAGCAGCCCAGTGCGGTGGCGATGCGCAGTGTGGTGGTGGATCCCAACGCCTACGACTGGGAAGGGGATCAGCCCTTGCGGCGCCCTAGCCGCGACACGGTGATTTATGAGCTGCACGTGCGCGGGTTTACGGCCGATCCCAGCTCGGGTGTGGCTCCTGATAAAGCCGGTACCTATGCCGGTCTGATCGAGAAAATCCCCTACCTCCAGGCCTTGGGGATCACGGCGGTGGAGTTGCTGCCGGTGTTTCAGTTTGATCCTTTGGATGCCCCGGCGGGCTTGCCGAATTACTGGGGCTACCAGCCCATCTCCTTTTTTGTGCCTCACCATGGCTACAGCCACCGGGCTGATCCGATGGGCCCCCTGGATGACTTTCGTGATCTGGTTAAGGCCCTGCATCGGGCGGGCCTGGAGGTGATCCTGGATGTGGTGTTCAACCACACGGCAGAGGGCGGTGCCGATGGCCCCACCTTTTGCTATCGGGGCATCGCCAATGGCGACTATTACCTCTTGGCGAATGATCGCAGCCAATACGCCGACTACACCGGTTGCTTTAACACCCTGAATGCCAACCATCCCGTGGTGCGGCGTTTGATCCGCCACAGCCTGCGCTATTGGGTTGAGCACATGCATGTGGATGGGTTCCGGTTTGATTTGGCCTCCGTGCTCTCCCGGGATGAACAGGGCGAACCCTCCCCCTTGCCGCCCATCCTCTGGGATATCGATACCGATCCCGTGCTGGCTGGCACCAAGTTGATCGCGGAGGCCTGGGATGCGGCCGGTCTGTATCAGGTGGGCAGCTTTGTGGCGGACAACTGGCAGGAGTGGAATGGCCGCTTTCGCGATGACGTGCGCCATTTCCTCAAGGGGGATGGCGGCATGGTGCCCAAGGTCACCCAGCGGGTGATCGGGAGTCCGGATATTTATGGCTACGAGAATCGGGCGCCCGAAGCCAGCGTGAATCTGATCAGCTGCCATGACGGATTCACCTTGGCTGATCTGGTCGCCTACAACGGCAAGCACAACGAGCTCAATGGTGAAAACAACAACGATGGCAGCAATGACAATGCCAGTTGGAATTGTGGTGTTGAGGGCCCAACGCAGGACCCGGATGTGCTGGCGTTGCGTTTGCGGCAACGTCGCAATTTTCTAGCGCTTCTGCTGTTGTCCTCAGGTACACCCATGCTGGGGATGGGCGATGAGATCGGGCGAACCCAGCAGGGCAACAACAACGCCTATTGCCAAGACAATGCCCTCAGCTGGATGGATTGGGGCTTGGTGGATGCTGAAACGGATTTACGCCGTTTTGTGGCCCAGTTGATTGCCTACCGGATGCGCCGTGATGTGGTGATCGATCACGATGAATCCACCCTGAACCAATTGCTTAACCAGGCCCAGGTGGTGTGGCATGGGGTGGAGCTCAACCACCCCGACTGGAGTGACGCGTCTCGATCGTTTGCCCTCACCTTCACCAGCGTGGGCGGTCGTTTCCGCCTGCACTTGATGGCCAATGCCTGGTGGCAGCCACTGACGTTCGCTGTGCCGGAACCCGGCGATGGCTACGGGCCTTGGCAATGCTGGATCGATACGGCCCTGCCCAGTCCTCAAGATTGCCTGGCTTGGGACGCTGAGGCTCCCTTCGCAGCGAGCCGTTGCGATTTAGTTTCCCGCTCCATTCAGGTGTTGCGAACGGAACGCACGGTCTAGATAAGGGTGGTGGTAGGGAGGGGTGATGGAATCGGTGAGGCGGCTCGTTCAGGGCCTTCTCTGGCGGTTGATGAGTTGCAAGACATGATCCTGGTGGTAACT
>CAYFKI010000007.1:14220-16365 GCA_964343525.1 uncultured Cyanobium sp. | reverse complement strand
TCGTTGTTGGAGGAGCTGCGCGCGGATCCGCAGGCCAGCGTGGATGGCGATGATCACCAGCCCCGCCAGGTGTTCTCCGGCCACTACGTGCCGGTGACCCCCACACCGCTGCCGGAGCCGGAGCTGTTGGCCCACAGCAGCAGCCTGTTTCAGGAGCTGGGGCTGGGTGAAGAGCTCCTGAACGACCAGCACTTTCTTGGCTTCTTCTCCGGCGACATCGGCGGGGCGCGGGGGCCGATGCGCCCCTACGGCTGGGCCACCGGCTACGCCCTCTCGATCTACGGCGCCGAATACACCCAGCAATGTCCCTTTGGCACCGGCAATGGCTACGGCGATGGCCGGGCGATCTCGGTGTTTGAGGGCGTGTTCGAAGGGAAACGCTGGGAACTGCAACTCAAGGGCGGTGGGCCAACGCCCTACTGCCGCGGAGCCGATGGTCGGGCGGTGTTGCGCTCGAGCGTGCGTGAATTTCTGGCCCAGGAGTGGATGCATGCCCTGGGGGTGCCTACCTCCCGTTCGCTCACGCTGATCGTGTCGCGCTCTGAAACCGTGCGCCGGCCCTGGTATGCCCCAAACTCCCGCTCCTTCGATCCCGACATCCTGGTGAACACCCCGGCGGCAATCACCACCAGGGTGGCGCCGTCGTTTTTAAGGGTGGGGCAGCTCGAGCTGTTTGCCCGCCGTTCCCGCCGGCAAGCCCATCCAGCCGCCCTGGAGGAGCTGCGCCTAATCGTGGCCCATCTGATCGAGCGCCACTACCGCAGCGAGATCAATGCCAGCCTGCCCTTCAGCGACCAGGTGGTGGAGTTGGCGCGGTTGTTCCGCGAACGGCTCACCACCCTGGTAGCCCACTGGATCCGGGTGGGCTACTGCCAGGGCAACTTCAACAGCGACAACTGCGCCGCCGGCGGCTTCACCCTCGACTACGGCCCCTTCGGCTTCTGCGAGCTGTTCGATCCCAGGTTCCAGCCCTGGACCGGGGGCGGCGAGCATTTCTCCTTCTTCAACCAACCGCGGGCCGCTGAAGCCAACTACCAGATGGCCTGGTCGGCCCTGCGCCCCTTGCTGGCCGGCAACGACGAAGCCCTCGAACGCCTCGACCAGCTGCGCGACAGCTTTGGCGACGCCATGGGCGACAAGCTGGAGGCGATGTGGGCCGCCAAGCTCGGGCTGAACGCCTACAACCCGGAGCTGGTGAACGACCTCCTGGAGCTGATGCTGCGCTCCAAGGCCGATTACACGATCCTGTTTCGCCGTCTCTGTGAAATTCCAGAGCAAGCCTCTGCCCTGGAGGGAAGTTTTTATGGGCCAGGATCTGAGGCTCTCCACCAAGCGTGGCAAAGCTGGCTGGAGCGCTGGCGCCACCAACTCGCGGCCAATGGCGACCTGAGCGAGACATCCGCCGCCATGAAGCGCGTGAACCCGGCGATCACCTGGCGTGAATGGTTGGTTGCACCGGCCTACCAACAGGCGGAGCAGGGCGATCCGCGCCTGATCCAGGAGCTGCAACGGGTGTTCAGCCACCCCTACGAGCCCCTACCGCCAGAACTGGCAAACACCTACGACCGCCTCAAGCCCGAAGCGTTCTTTGGCGCCGGCGGCGTCTCGCACTACAGCTGCTCGTCTTGAGGCTGCTCCTTGCCCTGGCGAACCAGCCTCAGCGTTGCCCCAGCAGCTCCTCCCAGGTGATCGGAGCTTGCGGAGCTGCAGGGCTCGGCAGCGGGCGCACCGGGCAGCTGGGATAACGGGAAAGCAGAGCTATCGCTGGGCCAGGGAAGGTGGAAGGCCTAGTGGCAGACCTCGTGGCAGAGGGGCCGCCCAAAGGGGCAGCCGAAACGATCGGAATCAACATGGAACACTTGCAACAGATATGAACACGCACCGCAGCCAGCCCTTTCCCTACTTGGGAAATCACACGGGGCCAGCCCTTGCCAAAGGTGCTCTAGTCGGCATTCACGAGTTCAAACTCGTTGGCACTTGCCGTACATCAACCATAGCGTGCAACCGGATGGGGGCAGGGGGACTTGAACCCCCACAGCTTTACGGCCTGCGGATTTTAAGTCCGCTGCGTCTACCAATTCCGCCATGCCCCCAGGCAGGCCAGGCCTTCACCAGATTAGGCCAGCCCCTGGCTCAGCCCCCGGC
>CAYFKI010000007.1:10416-14120 GCA_964343525.1 uncultured Cyanobium sp. | reverse complement strand
ATCAGCCACCAACACCTGATCCACGGAGTAAAGGCCCCCACCCACAAACATCAAAACCAGGCACATCACCACGTACATCGACGCCTTCTCCCAGCTCGGGGGATCACCCACGCCCATGGGGCCCTCGTAATCGCCGGGCGGAATCTGGTAGGGATCAGGCGCGAACCAAGGGAAGCCCAAGCGGATTTCCAGCACCATCGCGTAAGCCATCGACACCAAAATGGCCAGGGCCGCCAAGGGGGTGAGGAAGCCGGGGATCAGGGCAATGCCCGCACCCCACATTGAAAACGCCGAGAGAAAACAGAGCCATTCGGGCGTCTTCATCGCCGTTGCCCAGGTTTTCAAATTGCGCAACTTGGGCCAACCGTGGCGAATGAAGGCAATCCCCATAAACAGGCGCAGCACCAGTAAGGCCGCGCCACCAGCGGTCGATAGACCGGTGGGGACAATCCAATCGACAACCGTGATCTCCAAGTGCCCAAGGCCGCTGAGTTCAAATCTAGGCAGGCCAAACGGGAGGGCCAGCAAATTCCATGGATTGAAGGTTTGGAAACCCTCACCACCTGATTGTGTCGATGCCAGGCATCCCGGAAATGGCTCATTAGCTTGAGCTGATTTGGAGGAGACGTCGATGGGCCGTCGATGGCGGGGGCACCGCATTGCCCAGGCGTGCCGACATCTCAGCGCCATCGGGTTGCTGCTGGCCACAACGGCGGTCGCCCGGGCCGAAGAGAACAAGCTGGGGCCGTGGAAACTGCGGGTGCTCGCCAACTACAGCCAGCCCCTGGCCCATGAGGGACCGGTGTTCATCCCCGAGCTCCACTCCCTGTTCTTCACCTCCAATCGCCTGAAGCGGCCAGACGGCAGCCAGTACGTGATTGCCTCCCTGTTTGACACCAAGACAAGCAAAACAACCAACCTGGGGCTGACAGACGCGATCCCGATGGCCAATGGGGCGTTTCGCCTCCACAACGGCAGCCTTGTGATCACCATGCAGGGGGATTTCAACAAACCTGCGGGTCTGGCTGCCTACAACCTGGTCAACCGCAAGGTCACGATCCTCACGAACGGCTTTGCCGACTACCAGTTCAACAGCCCGAATGACGTCGTTCAGGCCAACGACCAATCGATCTGGTTCACCGATCCGCAATACGGCTACGAACAAGGTTTTCGGCCCAAACCCACGATCGGGAACTGGGTCTGGCGCCTGGATCCCCAAGGAAACATCCAGCGCCTGATGATCGATGGCTTCTCCAAGCCCAACGGCATCGCCTTTAGCCGGGATCAGCAATACGTCTACGTCACCGATTCCGGCTACATCGCCGGTGAAGGTCAGCGCAATAGCGTGCTGCCCCGCACGATCTATCGCTTCCGGGTGGTGACGACACCCGAGGGCCCCCTGGCAACCGATCGCATCACCTTTTGCGTGGTGACCAAGGGAATTCCCGATGGCCTCAAAGTGGATGCCCAAGATCGGGTCTGGACAGGCACCGGAGCTGGCCTGGAAGTGTTCAGCAAAGACGGCAAACCCCTTGCTGTGATTCCTGTGGAGGGGGGCGTGAGCAACTTTGCCCTCACCAACGATGGCGGTGCCTACGTGATGGGCGAAACCAAGCTGTACCGACTCGATTCCTGACATGACCGCAACCCAACCCATGCGCCAACTCTTCAACAAACTGGCCGTGGCCATGGCCACCACCACCCTTGTGGCCAGCTCCTCCTTGGCCGAACCCAAGGCCAAGGTGCCCGAAGCCACCGTCGTCGCCATGTCACCCACCTTCACCTGGAACGGGGTGACCGTGTCCAACCAAGGGCGCTTGTTTGTGAGCATGCAACGGGACGTGAAAGACTCCACGACCCCATCGGTGGGAGAAATTCTTCCCAACGGAACAATCGCCGCCTTCCCGGGAGGCAGCTGGAATCAGTTCCGCTGGGGGAATTCGGGCGAGAACCAATTCATCGGCATCAACTCGGTTGTCTCCGATTCCAAGGATCAACTCTGGGTCGTCGATCCGGCCGGCATTGGCGGCCAACCCATTGCGGGCAAGGCCAAGCTGGTTCAGATCGATATCCCCTCCAGGAAAGTGGTGCGGGTGTACCGGCTGGATACCAAGGTGGTGCCCAAGGGGGGCTTCATCAACGATGTGCGCGTTGGCGATGGCTACGCCTACCTGCCCGATTCCAGCCTGGGTGCCCTGATTGTGGTGAACCTCAAGACAGGCCAGGCACGGCGCGTTCTGGCCCAGGATTCCCGCCTTCGCTCGGATCGGTCCCTCAAGCTCACCGTCAGCGGCAAGCCCTACCTGAACGCCAAGGGGCAACTGCCCAATGGCAACATGAGCGTGAACCCCGTCGAGCTCAGCACCGATGGGCGTTACTTCTACTTCCAGCCCAGCGGTGGGCCGGTGCTGATGCGGATCGAAACCCGGCTCCTCAAGGATTTCAGCACCCCCGACTCCGTTCTTTCGAAGGCCATTCAGCCGATGGGACGGGGGCCCTTCAACGCGGGCATGACCATGGCCAAAGACGGCTCCATCTATTTCAGTGACATTGAATTGGGTGGCATCTCCCGGCGTTTTCCCGACGGCCACTTTGAAGTGGTTGCCAAGGGACCCGCCTCGATCCTGGTGTGGCCCGATGCCTCCAGGCTCGGACCGGATGGCTACCTCTACTTCCCCTCGTCGCAAATCAACCGCTTTGCGGGCAACAGCCCCACGGGGAAAAGTGAATTGCAATTCCCGTTCCACCTGTTCAAGGTGAAGGTTGCAAGCCCTTGATCCCCAAACGTCCAAGCCAGTTTGCCGCTCGATGCTGCCTGGCTTGGCTTGCTTTGCTGCAGCTGCCCACGGGCCTTCAGGCCGCCGAACCCAGCACGGCTCCGGCCCAAGCAGCCGCACCAGCGCCCGATCCAAAAACCGCTGAAGCCGCTCTGAACACCAGCTTCGTGGTGCCCGTTCAGATGTTCAAGCTGACGCTCACGTCGGCTTCTGCATCCAACAGGCTGGAAATCAATCATTTCCAACCGCTCTCCCACAAGAGCGATGCCATCCTGTTTTTTGACAACACGGTGTATGCCAAAGCCCGGCCCCTCGGCGAAGCCGGTGCGGGCTTACCAGATGTGGAAACCTGGGGCGAAAGTTTCCGACTGGGTTACCGCAAACTAATCCAAGGGGGGCGCGGCTATCTGGGCGTGAATGGTGGCTATGACAACGCTCTCCAACAGGGTTATCTCTATCAGCAGCTGGGTATTGGGGGTGAGGCCATTCTTCCGTGGGTGGCCATCGTGGCAACATTGACCCAAGGCATTGGCAACACCTATTACCAAAATCTCGATAAATCCCTGTTGTCGTCGTTCAATATCCAGGCGTCATTTAGCACGGGCATTCCCAACCTTTCGATTGCCCCCAGGTTTTACTACGTGCATGATCGCCAGGGCTCAGAATCACCCGGCGGCCAATTGCAATTTGTCTACAGCGTGAATCGGTTCCTTTCGGTTTCCCTCTCCGGAAACTACGACGACCTCAATGGTGAAGGGGGCTCCTTGCAGTTTCACTATCTGTTCCATCCGCCCAACCCCAAGCAGGTGCCCGCTGCCATTCCCTATGGCATTGCCTCAGGCTTCAGCCAAGCCATTGGCAACACCGGGAGCCGCATCATCCGCCTGACGGGCTCCGCACCGGCCTATGCAGACTAGTTACTGCGCC
>CAYFKI010000007.1:5348-10316 GCA_964343525.1 uncultured Cyanobium sp. | reverse complement strand
ACCACCACCACCGCGTGCTGGTCGGGATCACGCACAAAGAAGCCCCGGGCCTTGCCGCAGACGCTGGGATCCAGGGAAACCAGGGGGCCGCAGGATCTGCCCCATTCAGAAGCCTGCAGGGAAGCGTGTTGCTGATCGAGATCGGAGGCTTCCAGCAGGATCTTCCAATCACAGAGGTCCGTCACCTGGGGCATGGCGCGAGGCCTGCCGCCAGCGGGCTGCTGGTAATTCAAAAACTCAATTCCCAAATCACCAGCCACGGGCCGCAAGGAGGTGATGACCACCCAGGTCTGATCCAGCCCATCGAGGCCATCCTGCTCGGGCCCATGGTTCACACTGCCGCCCATCACCTGGAGGCCAAGGCCATCGCGGTAAAAGCGCAGGCTGGTTTCCGTATCGCTGATCCCAATCGCCGTGTGATCGATGCCCATCGGCAGAGCGGCGGGAGATGGCTGGGTATGCCAGCGGGGATGGCCCTTGTCGGCTGGAAACTCGAGCAGTTCCAACGGGTGGCCCAACGGGTCGGTGAACTTCACCGCTTTAATCCCGGCCGCGCCTTCATTCCAAGCGGGCAGGGTCTGAACCGCGCTGGAAATCGGCTGGGAATCGCGTTGCAAAGACCCCGAATAGCAACCGTTCAGGTCATGGGTGACCATGCAGATGTGCTGGAACCAGCCATCGTTGCTGCGCGAATCGGCCGGAACTGGTGCCATCAACGCCGCAGCGCTATCCGCTCCCGATCCCCCGTGCCATTGCCACAGCTGCAGCTGCTCGCTGCCCAGGCGGAGGATGGATCGCGCAATCCGAAGCTCCGTGGAGCAGCCAAACAACCCACTGATCCAAGGGCCTTCGAGCAGATCGCGCGACTGCTCCTGAAAACCCAAGTGGTCGCGATACCAAGCAACCTGAGCATCAAGATCGGAACAGGATTGAACGATCGCTAACAAGCGCTGGGCCGTCATGATGGTTCCACCCGGCTGGAGATGCTCATGATGCCGCCAAGGCAGATCAGCACGGTGCCAACCACCACGCCGATGGTGATGCTTTCTTTAAAGATCACCCAGCCAAGCAAGGCCGCGAACACAACGGAGCTGTATTGAAAAGCTCCGATCTCGTGGGGCTTGGCGTACAAGTAAGCCTTGATCAGCAAAAACTGAAACGCCACCAAACAACCTGCGGTGGCCACCATCACGGTCAACTGCTGGTGGGTGATCGCCTGAAACTTACCGAGCGCCAGGAAGGTGGAGCAGATGGTTCCGATCAGCAAAAAGTAAAACATTTGCGTGATCGGCGATTCCGTCTCATCGAGGTGCTTCACCACCAAAAACTCAATGGCTGTCACAAAACCAGCCCCCAGGGCCACCAGGTTGCCTGGATTGGTAAACAGCGACGCATCGGGCTTCACCACAATCACCATGCCGGCAAAGCCCATGGCAATGGCCACCCAAAGCTTGCTTGAGATTTTCTGACCCAGAAACAGCAGGGCCAGCAGGGGAATGAAGATGGGCGTTGTGTTCAGCAGCACATTGGCGTTGACCAGATTGGTGAGCTGGGCCGCCGCGATAAATAGCAAAAAGCCTGAAATCCCGGTGGCTCCCCGCAGCAGGTGGTATTTCGCCACCTGGGTTGGCAAATCACGAAATCCCCGAAAGGCCAGGATGGGCACCATGATCACCAGCGCGCCGAGGAAGGTTCCCCAGGTGAACATCTCCACGCTCAAGCCTGAGGCCACAAACTTTCCAAAAACGCTCTGAAGCGTGTTGGCGAAAAACGCCAACACAATAAAAATGGCTCCAATCGCCAGCGAGGTTGAAGCCACGGGACGGAAGTTAGTTGTATCCGAACTGCTTAGATTTTCACTTTTCACATTCATGCGGATTCAATGAATATCTTTTGATTTTGCAAAGTTAGATGGCCCCAGCTGATGGCGCCATCTTGGTTTCAACTTGGAAACAATCAATCCAAGCCATGGCTTCAGGTCCCACCTGCGCCAGCAGGAACCTCCCTGGGAGGCTGACCTAAGATGGGCTCAATTCCAGCTAAGTGAGCTGTGGACCTACCCGGGTTCCTTAACGCCATCAACCAGGACACCTTGCTGCTGCTGGCGGCCTATGGCTTGCTGGGCGGGGCCTATCTGGTGGCCGTGCCCCTGGCCCTCTACGCCTGGATGATCAAGCGTTGGACCGTGATGGGCAAGTTGGAACGGCTGGGCGTGTATGGCCTGGTGTTCCTGTTTTTCCCCGGCCTGATTTTGTTTTCCCCCTTCATCAACCTGCGGATGGCCGGCCAGGGTGAGGTGGGTTAGGTGACCCGAGGCCAGGCAATCCTGCTGGGGCTGGCGGTGTTGGGCCTTGGAGCCGGGGGCTATGGGCTGTTTGTGGCCAATGGCTTTGAGGGTTTCTCCGCCGGCATCGCCACCTCGGCCGTGCTCACGGTGCTGGTGATCGTTTGGACCGGCAGCTATCTGGTGCGGGCCCTCACCGGCAACATGACCTACATGCAGCAACGGCGCGACTACCGCCAGGCCTACGACGCCCTTACCAACGAACAACTCCAGGCCAAATTCGACGCCCTCAGCCCTGAAGAGCAGGAGCGGCTCCTGCGGGAAGCCGGCCAGCTCGACGAACCCCCTGCCCAAGCTGGTGTTGACGGTGCCGCATAGGCTCGAGCCTTCGTGACCTGCCGATGAGCGCTGTGCCTGCCGCTATCACCCCGATTCAGCAGCGCTTCAGCGATCTGCACGCCCAAGGCCGCTGCGCCCTGATGCCCTTCCTGATGGCGGGGGATCCGGATCTGGCCACCACCCGCGCCACCCTGCTGGAGCTGCAGGCCAACGGCGCCGACCTGGTGGAGCTCGGCATTCCCTACAGCGATCCCCTGGCCGATGGCCCGGTGATCCAAGCCGCGGCCAGCCGGGCCCTGGCGGCCGCCACCACCCCAGACAAGGTGTTGGCCATGCTCACCAGCCTCCAGGGTGAGCTCACCATGCCCGTGGTGCTGTTCACCTACAGCAACCCCCTGCTCAACCGGGGCATGGAAGCGTTCTGCCGCGATGCGGCCGCCGCCGGAGCCGCCGGATTGGTGGTGCCCGATCTCCCCCTGGAGGAAGGGGAAAAGCTCTCTGAGATTGCCGCCGGCCACGGCCTGGATCTGGTGCTGCTGGTGGCACCCACCACCCCGCCCGAGCGGATGGCGCGCATCCACAGCGCCAGTCGCGGCTTCACCTATCTGGTAAGTGTCACCGGCGTGACCGGCGTTCGCACCAGCCTCGAAACCCGGGTTGGCCCCCTGGTGAGCCAGCTCAAGGCCCAGGGCGGCAGCCCGGTGGCGGTGGGTTTTGGCATTTCCGGGCCGGAGCAGGCCCGCCAGGTGCGGGATTGGGGCGCCGACGGCGCCATCGTCGGCAGTGCCCTGGTGAAGGTGATGGCTGCATCCTCGGCCGATGCCAAAGCCTCTGGCGGAGATCCAGCCTCGGATGTTGCGACGGCAGCTGGCCAGTTCTGCGCCACGTTGCGTCAGGCCCTCGACACCCCCTGAATCCGGGGCCTATGGAGCGCGCCAGCGATCTGTTTGGATCCGTGGCAAGCGGCTATGCCCGCTACCGCCTCACCTATCCCCCAGCGTTTTTTGAGCAGTTCGCCGCCAGGCTCTCTGGTGATCTGGTGTGGGATTGCGGCTGCGGCAATGGTCAGGCCTCCAGGGATCTGGCAGCCCAAGGCCTACGGGTGATGGCCACCGATGCCAGCGCCGAGCAACTGGCCCTCGCCCCCAGCCATCCCCACGTGCACTACCGCTGCGCCCCTGCTGAGGCGAGCGGCCTCGACGACGCCAGCGTGGATGGGGTGTTGGTGGCCGCTGCGGTGCATTGGTTCGCCGGGGAGGCCTTCAACAACGAAGTGCGCCGAGTCTGCAAGCCCGGTGCCGTGATGGCCTGGATCGGCTATCTGCCGCTCCAGCTGCCGCTGCCCGCGCTGCAAACCCTGATCGATCACTTTTACGCCCACACCCTCGAACCGTTTTGGCCCGCCGAACGGCAGTGGGTGGACCAGAGCTACCAGGGGCTGCCCTTCCCAGGCGACGCGTGGGCCTTCCCCAGCGACCTTTGGATTGAACGGCACTGGACCCTGGAGCACCTGATCGGCTACCTGGGCACCTGGTCGGCGGTGCAACGCAGCCGCCAGCAGGGCCTGGAACTTCTGACGCCCCTGCAGCTTGAGCTTGCCCAGGCCTGGCCCGGTGCCGGAGCCGAAGCCCTGCTGGTGCGTTGGCCCTTCATGGGCCGCTGGGGCCGCGTGCGCTGAACCCGGAGCTTGGCTTCAGAGGGAATATTTCTCAGCGGCCTTGGCCTTGCAGATGGCCTTGGCCCCATCCAGGCTCTGCTTCAACTTCAACTGCTGCACCACGCAATCGCAGGTGTAGGCAGGCATGCCCGTGGGGGCGGGCTTGCCCGAGTCAGCCACCTCCTTGTTGACGGCCTGCAGACAAAAACTGCGCACCATCTGATCCATCATGTTGTCGCCGGCGCGGGCAGGCGCCAGACCCACAGTGGCCACCCCTGCGGTGATCAGGGCAGCACTCAGATATCCAGCGCGTAGAACTCCAGCGCGCTGAACTCCTGCTCGAAAGATCAACCTGGAAGAGGGGGTGGGCAACAACGACCGGGAACGATGCATCGGAAGGATGAAACAACGCATGCAAGCCCTGCTTGTCTAGCAGTGGTGGGCCTTAAGTTCAGGCCTGATTCGGGCCGAAGGGCCGCTTGCCAGCCATGGCCAAATTCGTGCTCTGGGGCACCTACTGCGACAACGCGCTGGAGAAGCGCACCCCCTTCCGCGACGAGCACCTGGCGGGCCTGCAGCAGCTCAAGGACAACGGCACCCTGATCACCCTGGGGCCCACCGAAGGCAGCACCCACGTGTTTGGCATCTACGAGGCCGACAGCCAGGCCAGCGTGGAAGCGCTGGTGCA
>CAYFKI010000007.1:632-5248 GCA_964343525.1 uncultured Cyanobium sp. | reverse complement strand
CAGGCTTTTTAAGACGGGGGCCAACCCGCTTGGGCCTGGGCCCACACGTAGGCACCCACCGCCTCGGGCCCACCCTCGCCGAGCACGGCGCCATACCCCGACATGCGACCCACGCCGTTCTTGGCGATCAGGGCCACCGCCTCGGCGCTGGTGATGCCATTGCCCTGCAGCGCGGCCAATTTGAGGGTTTTGCTGCGCCGAATGATGTTGCCGCCCTTCACGTGACAGCCCACGCAATGGGCTTCAAACAGGCGAGCCCCTGGCGATTGGGGAGCCTCGGCCCAGGCTGTTGCGGGCCACAACACCAACACCGCCAACACCACAGGCACAAGCCATCGGAGCAGCGCTTGCAGGAGTGGGCTCGGGGGTATGCGCCGCAGGGGGCTGGGCAGCAGGGCGGGCATCGGCCTGACAAGGGGTGGAACTAGACGCTAAACAGGGACCCTCACCGCTGTGCTGGCCCTGGCCGCCCCCTCGCCACCTTTGCGCCTGTTGCACAGCGCCGACTGGCAGATCGGCAAGCCCTATGCCCGGGTGAGCGATCCCGACAAACGGGCCCGCCTGCGCCAGGTGCGCCTCGAGGCCATTGATCGCATCGGCAACCATGTGAAGCAGCAGGCGGCCCAGGTGGTGGTGGTGGCGGGGGATCTATTTGATTCCCCCACGCCCAGTAGCAGTGATGTGAGTGCGGTGTGCGCCGCCATCGGTGCCATCCCCTGCCCCGTGCTCGTGATCCCGGGTAACCATGACCACGGCGCCCCCGGGACCGTGTGGCACAGCCCCTTTTTTCTCGGGGAACAACAACGGCGCGCCCCCAACCTCCAGCTGCTGCTGGAGCGATCGGTGCTGGAACTGGATGAGGTTGTGGTGCTGCCTTGCCCCCTGCTGCGGCGCACCGACAGCAGCGATCCCTGCGACTGGCTCAACCAGATCGACTGGAGCCAGCTCAACCAAAACAAACCAAGGTTGGTGCTGGCCCACGGCTCGGTGCAGGGCTTTGGCGCCGCCGATCTTGATGCCGACGACGACAACCCAGCCAGCGGCAACAACCGGCTGCGACTCGAGGAGCGTTGGCTGCAGGAGGTGGATTACGTCGCCCTTGGCGACTGGCACGGGATGAAGAGGGTATCGAGCAAGGTCTGGTACAGCGGCACCCCCGAACCCGATCGCTTTCCCCGCCACAACGACTACCAATCGGGCGTGGTATTGCAGGTGGATCTGCGCCGTGGTGCCGCCCCCCAGGTGCAGCCCCTTGCCACCGGCTGTCTGGGTTGGCATCCCCTGGCCTTTGCCCTGGAGCACGATGCCGACCTCGAGCGGCTTGAACGCCAACTCACCACGCTGCTTGAGGGGCGGATTGGCCAAGACCTCCTGCTGCTGGAGATCTCTGGCAGCTTGAGCCTGGCGGGCCAGCAGGCCTACCAAGAACTCTTGGAGCGGCTGGAAGCCCAATTGCTGCGGCTCAAACAGCGCGGCCAGTGCAGCGTCGCCCCAGCTAGCGACGAGCTCAGCGCGCTCACCCAGCGCCCTGGCGATCCGCTGATTGCCCAGGTGGCCACCACCCTGCAGAGCCTGGATTCAGCCGAAGCCTTGCAAGCCCTGGCCGCCCTCTATCGGGCCGTGCAGGCCACCGATTCAAGCCCAGCGCCGCCAACGAGCGCAGCGCCGCCAGCGGGCCCAGCTGCCACGATCCCTGGAGGCCGGCCCTAGCGATGCGCTTGTGTCATGCCGTGTTGCGCCAGGTGCGCCAACACCACCACCTGGAGCTGGCGTTCGACCCCCAGTTCACCTTGATCGGCGGGCCGAATGAGGCCGGCAAAAGCACCGTGGTGGAGGCGCTGCACAAGGGATTGTTTTTGAAGGCCACCGCGACGGGACGGGGCGTCGACGAGCTGCGATCACGGCTGCACAGTGGCTTGCCGGAGGTGGAAATCGGCTTTGAGGCCGGCGGCGCCGAATGGCTCGTGCGCAAACGCTTTTCTGGCGCAAGTGGCACCTGCCAACTCAGCAACAACCAGGGGGTGGCCCTCAGTGGTGCCGCGGCCGAGGAACGGCTGGCCGCCCTGCTCGGGGTGGAAGCCCCGATCGAAGGAAGGCGGCTGGCCCAGTTACCCCTGCGCTGGGCCCACCTGTGGGTGCGCCAGGGAGAAGCCGGCCACAACCTCCTTGGTGGACCCGCCGATGGCTACGACCTGGAGCGGTTGGTGGAGCAACTGCAACACCGTGGCGCCAGCGCCACCCTCGAATCACGCCTAGATCGTCTGGTTGACGAGCAGATCCAACAGCAACTCCAGGGCCTGTTCACCAGCACGGGCAAGGTCAAAGCGGGTAGCCCGCTGGCCCAGGCCGCTGAGCGGGTGCAGGAGGCCAACCACCAGCTGGAACAGGCCCTGGAACGCCAAGCCCAGTTGGAAGCAGCCATGGAAACCCTTCGCAGCCTGGGGGCTCGGCTGGAGGCGATTGATGCCGATGAGCGGCCCGCCCTGGAGGCGCGGCGCCAGTGGGAAACCGCCTTGCAGCTGCGGCGCGCCGAGGTGCAACCCCTGCGCCAATCCTGCAGCTCCCTCCAACAAGCCCTGCAGACCTTGGAGGCCCTCGAGCAGCAATGCACCCGCCAACGCGCCGAACAGGCCAGCCAGCAGCAACAGCTGGCCACCAGCCAACAACAGCTGGATGCCCTCCAGAAACCCATCGCTGAGCGCAGCCAGACCCTTGAGCAGCTGCAACACCAGGAGCGCAGCCACCAACAACAGCAACAACTCGCCCAACTCCTGCTCGATCGCGACACACTCGAACGCGAAGCGGAGCAACTCAACAGCCACCAACAGCAGTTCAGCCAACTGCAGCAGCAGGCCGAGGAACGCAAGACGGCCCTGGCAGCGTTGCCCGCCATCGATGACGCCCAGGTCAAGGCGCTCCGCCAGCAGGAACAGCGGCTGGCCCAGGCTGAGGCCCGCTGTCAGGCGATGGCCACCAGCCTCACCGTGCTGGAAGCCGACCAACCGCTGTGGCTCGGTGATCAGGCCCTCAGCCAAGGCCAGGACGTGCGGCTCACCAACCCCCAGGACCTACGCCTAGACGCAGGGGTTCGGGTTCGGATTAGCCCGGGGGGCGGCGCCGCCACGGCCGATGCAACCGCCCAGCTGGAGCGGGCGCAGCGGGATCTGGAGCAATTGCAAGCCCAGCTGGGGGTGAGCTCCAGTGAGCAGGCCGAACCCATCGCCCAGCAGCGCCGCAGCCTCGAAGCGGACCTGCAACGCCTCCGCCAAGCGGCCGCTGCCATTCCCTGGGCCCAGCTGGATAGCCAACGCAAGGCCCTGCAGCAGCGCCGCCAACGCTTGGAGCAGGCCCTGGCGCCCCATGCCGAGACCCAACAGGAGCTGACGCAACAGGGCGAGCTCCCCAGCAACCGCGACGACCTGGAAGCGTGGATCACCCGCCTGCGGAGCAGCAGTCAAGCCAACACCAGCCAGCAGCAACAGCTGGAGCAGGAGCTGCGCCAAAGCCGACAGAACCATGAACAGCTGATGACGAGCCACCGGGCGTTGCAAACACGGCTGGAGCAACTCACCGGATCCCTGCAGACGCTGGCGGAACGCCGCCAGCTGCTGGAGCAAAACCACGGCCCGGCTCAGGCCCTGAAGCAAGAGCTCGAGCAACAGCAGGCCGCCCTGGCCCTGCAGGAGCAGGCCCTCAGCGCCCTCGAACAAGAGGGCAACCTGGCGAGCCAAGGACCCAACGGGCCCACCGGCGGCCAGTCATGGGAGCAACGCAGCCAGGCCCTGGAAGCGGAAAAAGACACCTTGCTCACCGCCAAAGGACACAACGAACAGCTGTGTTTCAGCCTGGGTTCCACCGATCCAGCGGCCGATGTGGAGCAATGCCAGGCAACCCTGGAAACGGCCGAAGCGGAATGGCAACGACTCCAACAACAGGCCGAAGCTTGGCAATTGCTGCATCAACTGTTTCATCAAGCCAGAAGTGCGCTGGCCGATCGCTACAGCACCCCCCTCAGCCAGGCAATCGACCGCTACCTGGACTGCCTGGGCATCCACCGCCAACAGTCCCAACTCAGCTTTGATCCGAAAGCTGGATTTGGGGATTTGCAGTTGCTCCAAAACGGCCAAGGCTTCGCCTTTGAACAACTCAGTGGTGGCATGCGTGAACAATTGGCCGCCGCCCTGCGCTTGGCGATGGCCGAGGTGTTGCTACCCGCCTACGACAACAGCTTGCCCCTGGTTTTCGACGATGCCTTCACCAACAGTGATCCTGAACGGCTGACTGGCTTGGGCCAGATGCTGAAGCACGGCGCCGCAGCAGGCGTTCAAATCATCCTGCTCTCGTGCAATCCCACCGATTACAGCCAACTGGCCAAGAAACTCGGCCATGCGATCACCCTGGAAGCCCAGACCATCCCATCCCCAGCCCGGGGGTGAGCACAAAAAAGCCCCGACGTTGTCGGGGCTTGGGAAGGCGTTGGAGATGCCAGGCCGGGTCAACCCAGGCAGCAACTCACTCTTCGTCTTCGTCGGCGGCGCCAGCGGGGATCAGGCGGATCTGCTTACGGCCGAGCTTGATCTCGAACTCATCGCCGGGCTTGAGATCGAGAATGGCGG
>CAYFKI010000007.1:0-622 GCA_964343525.1 uncultured Cyanobium sp. | reverse complement strand
GCACGGTGGCCACATAGCTGAGCTTGCGGCCGCCTTTGCCCACCTTGCCGGAACCAACAAGCTCCACACCTTTGGCCTCCAGGAGGGCCTCATAGAAAGCGGTGAAGTTCAGGCGCTCGCCGCCATCCTTCTTGCCAGAGACATAGCCACAAGCGCGGACAATATCCGACTTGGACACATCGCCAAGCTCCTTGACCTTGGCCAGCAGTTCAGAACCTGTGAGCGACATTTTGAGGAATGACCCCTTGAATACTTTTAAAAGATACACCATCGGCCACCGATGTAAAGGGGTTGCACAATCGAATGCAGGCTCACACGTTGGGGGCTTCAGGTGATCCCACCGTGATCAACTGCCCGCCAAACTGATAGAACGCCTGGTTAGCAACCTTCCGGCGAGCTTCTTGCCACCGACTGGCGAGCTTCTTGGGACCCTCTTGTGAATGATGCGCCATGGATGGCATGCGGATCCTCCAGCCAAGTGACCGTGATCAGCTAGCGGAGGTCTATCGCGATGCCGTGATCAGCCAGGCCATTGGGTTGTACTCAGACTCCCAACTTGAGGCCTGGGCCAACCATGGTTGGCGCAGCGATGTGATGGAGCGAGCCCTGCAGCAAGGATTTG
>CAYFKI010000006.1:10625-17217 GCA_964343525.1 uncultured Cyanobium sp. | reverse complement strand
TCGAATACGGCATCGAACAGATCCTGGCCGAGGCCTACGACCTGATGAAGCGGGTTGCTGGCATGAACGGTGACCAGATGGCCGATGTGTTGGGTCAGTGGAACAGCACCGAAGAGCTGGCGTCGTTTCTGGTGGAGATCACAGAAGTGTGTCTGCGCACCAAAGATCCCAGCACCGGTAGCGATCTGGTGGAACAGATCGTGGATGCGGCTGGCCAAAAGGGCACGGGTCTTTGGACCGTGGTGAGTGCCCTGGAGATGGGTGTTCCCGTTCCCACGATCTATGCCGCGCTCAATGCCAGGGTGTTGAGCTCCCTGCGCCCTGAACGTCTAGCGGCGGCCTCAGTGCTCCCAGCGCCCGCTCCCCACACCTTCGATCTGGGCAAGCCAGAAAGCGGCATGGAACCCCTGCGGGATGCCTGCATTGCGGCCTGCATCGTGAGCTACGGCCAGGGGATGGCCCTGTTGCAGGAAGCTTCCAAGCTGCACAACTACCAGCTCAATTTTTCGTCGATTGGCCAGATCTGGAAGGGGGGCTGCATCATTCGCGCCCGTTTGCTCCAGCGCATTCAGAACGCCTACAGCGCCAATCCAGACCTGCCCAACCTGATGGTGGATCCCTGGTTTGCTGACCAGATCAACCGTCGACTGCCCGGGCTCCGTCAGGTGGTGGCCGGTTCGGCCCTGGCAGGTATCCCCGTGCCCTGCCTCACCAGCACCCTCGATTACATCGACAGTTACCGCAGCGGCCGCTTACCCCAGAACCTTGTGCAGGCGATGCGCGACTGTTTCGGCTCCCATACCTACGAGCGCCTCGACCAACCGGGCAGCTTCCACACCGAGTGGCTGTGATGGCCACCTACCAACTCGAGATCGCCAAGGATCCGGCGGACTTGGCCCGTCGCTGCGCCGAACATCTGGCGATGGCGATCAGCGTGGTGCTCGATCAGCGGGAACGCGCCCAGATCGCCCTCTCGGGCGGCACCACCCCAGCAGCCGCCTACCAGCTGCTCAATGCTGAACACCTGCCCTGGAATCGGGTGGATGTGGTTCTGGGGGATGAGCGCTGGGTTCCCCAGGATGATCCGGCCAGCAATGCCCGCATGTTGCGCGAAACCCTCCTGGCCCAGGGCGGTGCAGGCTCAGAAGCCAGCTTCCACCCCGTGCCTACCGAGCTGGAAAGCCCCCAGCGCTCCATCGATGCCTTTGAGAGCAGCGTGCGCCAGCTCTGTGCGGGTGATCCACCGGTGTTTGATCTGATCTTGTTGGGGCTCGGGGATGACGGCCATACGGCCTCGTTGTTTCCTGGAACCTCCGCAACCCAGGTCCAGGACCGGGCGGTCACCCTTGGCGATGGCAAGGGCCTGGCCCGCATCACCCTCACCGCCCCTGTGTTGAGTGCCGCTCGGCAGGTGATGGTGTTGGTGTCGGGCGCTGGCAAACGCCAAGCGCTTGGCAGGCTGTTGGATCCTGGCGAATCGGCCGAACGCACCCCCGCCAAATTGGTTCAGCCGCGAAGTTCCGTGCTGGTGCTCGCGGATGCGTCCGCCGCCGAGGGGTTGGTTACGCCAGGCTGAGCGGTGATGGATGCGCTCCTGGCCATGACGAGCTCTCTCTTGGTGACGGCAGGGGCAGGGTTTGCCGGATGGCAGCCCCTCAACGACACAATCATGGGCGGGCGCAGCCAGGGCCACTGCGAGGCCACCTCGGAGGGGCTGCGGATGGTGGCCACAGTTGAACCCCAGGGCGGTGGCTTTGTGAGTTGCCGCTCCCCGGTTTTTGCACCGGCGCTGGATCTTTCCGGCTACGGCGCACTCCAGCTCGAAATGGATGGTGACGGCCGTCGCTACAAACTGGCCATTGCCTGCGCCGATGGGGTTGCTGGGCTCACGGAAATGATCCCTGGCGGCTTGCGCTGGGTCAGTGAATTCGACACCCAGCCCAGTGGTACCACGCTTGTCACCATTCCATTCCAAAGCCTGATTCCCAGCGTGCGTGCCAAGCCCGTGGGATTCCCCTTGCTCCGCTTCGATGCGGCAAGGATCACCCGCATCCAGCTGCTCCATTCCAAGTTTGGCGATGACGGCGGTCTCAACCCTGGCTTCAGACCCGGAGAGCTGCGGATACTGATTCGATCCATACGGGCGGTGCCTTGAGGTGGAGCAACCAAGCGTTTGGGGTGAAAGCTTTGACAGGTTTCTCATCGAGTTAGCGAAGGCCGCTGATCTCTGCCTAAAGCCCAATCGCCATTCCCTCCGTTTCAAGGGTGATCCCCCTTCCTCAACGGATCAGGCCAGCGACTGCGCGCTGTTGATTGAGGTCCGCGATCCAGCCGGCGTGCGCCTTCCCCAAGGTGATCTGGAACTGGAGATTTACCGCAGCGGATCCGAGCTGAATCTGATGCTGTGCCAGGTGGAGGATCAGGAGGCGCCCTTGCTTTGGCATGGCAGCCATCCGGTGTGGATGCAGGCCTCAAGCGGGGAACGCTGTGACCCCCCAGCCAACGGAGCACCCCTCGAAGCCCTCTGCCGCAAGATTCGCTCGCTGTTGGATCCGACGACGTAAGCCGGATTAGGGCTGATCCGTTACGGCGCCCTGGCTGCTGCTGCTCACCAGGCGCGCGTACTTACCCAACACGCCCGTGCGATAGCGGGGTTCGGGACGAACCCACGCGGCACGACGACGGGCAAGTTCGCCTTCATCAACATTGAGTTGGATCAACAGCTTCGTGGCATCCACCGTGATGCTGTCGCCTTCGTGGATCAGGGCGATGGTGCCGCCAACGGCCGCCTCGGGGGCAATGTGACCGATGACCAAACCATAGGAACCACCGGAGAAGCGACCGTCGGTAATCAGGGCCACCTTGTCGAGCAAGCCCTGGCCAACAATGGCTGAGGTAGGCGAGAGCATCTCGCGCATGCCAGGACCACCCACAGGACCCTCATTGCGCACGACCACCACATCACCGGCCTTGATCTGGTTGTCGAGGATGGCGCTCAGGCAGGTTTCCTCGCTTTCAAACACCCTGGCAGGTCCTGTAATCACAGGGTTTTTCACGCCACTGATCTTGGCAACGGCACCCTCTTCAGCCAGGTTGCCCTTGAGGACGGCCAGATGTCCCTTGGCGTAAAGGGGATCGCTAAGGGGGCGGATCACATCTTGGCCAGCAGGAGGCTGGGAGGGAACCGCGGCCAGCACCTCACGCAGGGTTTTGCCTTCCACCGTGCGGCAATCACCGTGAAGCAGCCCAGCCTCCAAGAGCAACTTCATGACCTGGGGAATCCCCCCGGCGGCGTGCAGGTCCGTGGTGACGTAACGCCCACTGGGTTTGAGGTCGCAAATCACCGGCACCTTTTGGCGGATGGCTTCGAAGTCGTCAATGCTCAGGGGCACGCCAGCGGTCCGTGCAATCGCCAGGAGATGCAACACCGCATTGGTGGAGCCACCCACGGCCATGATCACGGCAATGGCGTTTTCAAAGGCTTCGCGGGTCAACAGATCCAGTGGGCGGATGTTATTGGCGATGGCCTGCACCAACACTTCGGCTGATCGGGCGGCGCTATCCGCCTTCTCCGAATCCTCCGCCGCCATCGTGGAACTTCCAGGAAGGCTGAGGCCCATGGCCTCAATCGCCGAACTCATGCTGTTGGCTGTAAACATCCCGCCGCAACTTCCTGCTCCAGGACAGGCATTTTTTTCTACGGCGGTTAGTTGTTCTTCGTCGATGCTGCCCGCAGCGTATTGACCTACGGCTTCAAAAGCACTGACAACGGTGAGGTCACAACCGCCAAGTTTTCCTGGTTTGATAGTGCCACCATAAACAAAAATGGCGGGGATATTCATGCGGGCCATGGCAATCATGGCGCCAGGCATGTTTTTGTCGCAGCCGCCAACAGCCAAGACCCCATCCATCGATTCGCCATTACAGGCCGTTTCGATGGCATCGGCGATCACTTCGCGGCTCACCAGGGAGTACTTCATCCCCTCGGTGCCCATGGAGATGCCATCACTCACCGTGATCGTGCCAAACAGTTGGGGCATCGCCCCGGCTGCCTTGGCTGCCGCCTCGGCACGCAGGGCCAGATCATTCAGGCCCATGTTGCAGGGCGTGATCGTGCTGTAGCCGTTAGCAATGCCAATGATGGGCTTGCTGAAATCGCCGTCGCCAAATCCCACCGCCCGCAACATGGCGCGATTCGGCGAACGTTGGATCCCTTGGGTGATCGCAGCAGAGCGGAGCATGGTCAGCGGGAAGGAGCTCTCAACGCAACCTACCGGCTGGTGGCCATCCCCTCGAGTTGCCGCCTGACGTCTTCAATCGCCTGATTGAGCTCGTGAACCTTGTGGTGCAGGTCCTTTTGGCCGCTACTGGATGGTTGGGAGCTGGCTGACGGGCTGGGATCGTCCTCAATGCCGTCATGGAATCGGGTGAGCTGTAGGGCCCGTTGTTGACGCCCTTCCAGGCGACGCTTCTCAGCCTCTGACAGCAACCACCAAGCGAGGCCAGCAGCCCCGAGGAGCGCACCGGCAACACCACTCATCAACGAGCCAGAACCACTGGAGCTGCCGTTGCGATCGCCCATGAACCTTGAACTGGTTAGGTCAGCCTAGGCAGCTAGGCACCAATTGCAGCGGCTGAGGATTGACTGGTGCCAAACAGCCGCTCCTGAATCGATCCGATCCCAGGGACAGGGCGTCCAGACGCATCCAGATCTGGATCAATGCAGGCGGTGTAGAGGGTCAGATGGTCAAACCGTTCGCCAATGGCTTTCAGCCCAGCACTGGCCGCCAGCGCGGTGATCACCCGAAGACGATCCCCCTCCACGCCAAGAGCAGAGAGGCGCTCCAGCAGGGCTAGCAAACTCGAACCGGTGGCCACCTCTGGAGCCAACACCAACACGCCGCTACGGGCGTCGATTGCTGCAGGCAACCCATCCACCCCCTCGCCCCAATGGGCTACCTGGGCAGCGGGAATCACGCCTTGGGCTCCCTGCCACAAGCCCAGGCCGCTGCGCAACATCGGTACCGCCAGAAGGGGAATGGCCGGGTCAACGATCTCGCCCTCTGCCGGGGCCAACGGGGTCTGCAGCGCGACGCGGCGATGGGGGAGCCAGTCCCGCAAGGCTTCATAGGTGAGCCAGCGGCCGAGTTCCGTCGTTGCGCTGGCGTAGATGGCCGGTGGTGTTTGTTGATCGCGCAACACGCTGAGCCAGTGCCCGATCAGGGGGTGAGGTGGCACCACCACCCGCAGGGTCATCGCCATGGTTGGCATAACTTGAGGCCCTACCGTAGTGGTGCAGCAGTGTTCCGATTCGCCAAGCGTTGGGGCCAGCCCCTGATGGGGCTGCTTCTCAGTTGTTGGATGCTGCTGACCCTGGCACCTTCAGCCTGGGCGATTACCGCCCCAGAACTGCGGAGCCAACGCAGCCTCCAGGATCTCCAGCCCGACATGCACGGGCGTGATCTAAAGCAACAGGAATTCCTCAAGACCTCGTTGGCTGGTTTTGACCTCAGTGACAGCGATCTGCGGGGCGCTGTGTTTAACAGCAGTGACCTTCAGGGGGCCAATCTTGAAGGCGCCAACCTGGGCGATGTGGTGGCCTTCGCCAGCCATTTCGAGGACAGCAACCTCACCAACGCCCGGCTGGCCAACGCAATGTTGATGCAGAGCCACTTCAAGGGAGCCACCATCACAGGGGCTGACTTCTCAGAGGCTGTGCTCGATTTGCCGGAACAACGGGAGCTCTGCAAACGGGCCTCCGGTACCAATCCGATCACTGGTGTTGCCACCAGGGACAGCCTGAGCTGCCGCTAGCCATCCCTAGATTGGGATTGGAGTTTCAGGCTGCTGAACGCGATGGCGTCGCCCTCACCATCCCGGTTACCGGTCACGGTGGTGACGGGCTTTTTGGGGGCCGGCAAAACCACCCTCCTGCGCCACCTGTTGCTGGCCAGTGGCCAGCGGCTTGCCGTGGTGGTGAATGAATTTGGGGAGGTGGGGATTGATGGCGATCTCTTGAGGCGTTGTGGCTTCTGCCCCGACGATGAGCTGGATGACCGTTTGGTGGAGCTCGCCAATGGCTGTCTGTGCTGCACCGTTCAGGATGATTTCCTGCCCACGATGGAGCGACTCCTGGAGCGGGCCGACCAACTCGACGGCATCGTCGTCGAAACCAGCGGGTTAGCCCTACCGGAGCCCCTGTTGGCCGCCTTTGAGTGGCCCCAGATTCGCACCCGTACCCGCGTCCATGGGGTGGTGGCGGTGGTGGATGGTGAGGCCTTGGCGGCCGGGAGCGTGGTATCGGATCCAGGGGCCCTCGAAGCCCAGCGGCTCGCCGATCCCAGCCTCGACCATGCCTCGGCGATTGAAGAGTTGTTTGAGGAGCAATTGGAAGTGGCGGATTTGGTGTTGATCAGCCGCGCCGATTCCCTTGATCCAGAGGCACTTGCCAGCCTCCAGCACCAGCTCTCGCCGGTTCTCAGGCCTGGAACAGCCGTGCTGCCCATGGAACGGGGTGTTGTGGATCCGAGCCTGGTGCTGGGCCTTGAGCGCCAGTCGCACGGGCATGGAACGCCAGAGCATCACGAGCACG
>CAYFKI010000006.1:0-10525 GCA_964343525.1 uncultured Cyanobium sp. | reverse complement strand
ATGACCATCACCACGAAGGCCATCAGCACCACGACCACGTGCATGTGGCGATGGAATCGGTGGCCATTCAGATTCCTGGGGTCTTTGCTCGCGAACGTCTGGAGGCCTGCCTCGCAGAGCTCATTGCTCGTGGTGGTTTGATCCGGGTCAAGGGCCGGCTCTGGATGCCAGGCAAAGCCAGGCCCTTGCAGATTCAGGCTGTGGGGCCTCGGCTGGATTGCTGGTTTGAAGGGGAGCCCTCCAAGGCAGAGGGCTCCACTCCGGGGTTGGAGTTGGTGGTTTTGGGTTTCGCTCTTCAGCCATCACACCTACAGGCCGCACTGGAAGGCGCCTTGCTCAGTGCCGTGGCTTGAGCGAGCTTGGCCAGCGCATCAATCCAGGGGAATCGTCCCAAGCACACACACGCCATCCCAACAAAGGGCCGGATCGCTGCCTCCGGCGACGGCGAGCCAATGGGTTGTTACTGGCATCCATCCCGAGGGGGGCTGCCATTGCAGCACCGTGCCTGAGCCGTCATGGCGAAACAGCCACCGTTTCCCATCGACCTCAACCCACCAGTGCTTGCCCACGTCCTGTTGCTGCACCTGGCAGGGCTGCCAAGGGCCATCGCGAACGCGGCATCGCAACGAAAAAGCGGCGGTGCCGTCTGCTCGCGGAACTTGGCCCCAGCCAGCCGCAGGAATTGCAATGGCCACCAGGGCACCAAGCGTCATCCTGAGCAAACTGGATGCCCGTTCGCCCTGGCCCATGCCTGCGGATCACCTATCCACAAGCTGGCCATGGCACTCGGGTGCCGACCACTGGGCTGCCAAGATTTAACAAACGATCGGCGGTTCCGGTGCCCATCTTTCAAGCGCGCGTCCAGGTGTCCCTTCGTCCCTCGGTGCTGGACCCTGCAGGAGAAGCCACCAAAGCGGCGGCGGCTCGCCTGAAGGTGGAAGGTATCCAAAGCCTGCGGATCGGCAAGTCGATTCAGGTGGAGCTGGAGGCCCCTGATCGGGCCACGGCCCAATCCCAACTGGAACTTCTCAGTGACCGCTTGCTCGCCAATCCGGTGATTGAGGATTGGACGCTTGAAATCACGGAAGCAAGCACCCCTTCCCAGGGAGGTGCGAACCGATGACCATTGGCATCGTTGTCTTTCCTGGATCGAACTGCGATCGGGATGTGCGCTGGGCTCTGGAGGGCTGCCTCGACCTCCCGACCCGTTTCCTCTGGCATGAGGAGCGGGATCTCACTGGCTTGGATGCCGTGGTGATTCCCGGTGGGTTCAGCTACGGCGACTACCTCCGCTGCGGAGCGATTGCCCGCTTTGCCCCTGTTTTGGAGTCCTTGAAGGCTTTTGCGGAACAAGGTGGGCCGGTGCTCGGCATTTGCAATGGCTTCCAGGTGCTCACCGAGATGGGGTTGCTGCCCGGCGCGCTCACCCGCAACGAGAAGCTCCACTTCCTCTGCGAACCCACCCAATTGGCTGTGAAGCCGGGGCGCTGCCGTTGGCTTGCCAACTACACAAGCGGTGACACCATCACCCTTCCCATTGCCCACGGGGAAGGTCGTTACCAATGTGATGCCGACACCCTGGCCATGCTGGAGGACAACGACCAGGTGGTGTTGCGCTACAGCCACAATCCCAATGGATCCATTGCTGATGTGGCGGGTCTCTGCAATGCCACCGGCAACGTGCTGGGTTTGATGCCCCATCCCGAAAGAGCCTGCGATCGCGAAACGGGCGGCCTGGATGGCTTGCCCCTGCTCTCCAGCCTGCTGGGCTGAGTAAACACCACAACAAAAAAGGGGCCCCAAGGGCCCCCTTCAAAGACTTGAATGTCCTGACGAACCTGACGCTGGCGTCAGTTGACAGCGGCGAAGAAGTCTTTGCTCTTCACCGGGTCAGGATTCATGGTCTTCTCGCCGGGCTGCCAGTTGGCAGGGCAAACCTCATCGGGATGGGATTGCACGTATTGGAAGGCCTGCAGAACCCGCAGCGTTTCATCGACACTGCGCCCCACGGGGAGGTTGTTGATCGTGCTGTGGCAGATCACACCCTCGGGATCGATGATGAACAGGCCGCGCAGGGCGATGCCACCGTCTTCGTCGAGCACGTTGTAGGCGCTGGCAATTTCCTTCTTCAGGTCAGCCACGAGGGGGTAGGCGATCTCGCCAAGGCCGCCATTTTTGCGTTCGGTTTGCACCCAGGCCAAATGGCTGAACTGGCTATCGACGGAAACGCCGAGAACTTCCGTGTTGCGGCTGGTGAACTCGCTGTAACGGTCGGAGAAGGCGGTGATTTCCGTCGGGCAGACGAAGGTGAAATCGAGGGGGTAGAAAAACAGCACCACGTATTTGCCGCGATACTGGGAAAGCTTGATTTCCTTGAATTCCTGATCAACCACAGCGGTGGCAGTGAAATCAGGGGCTTGCAGACCAACCAGCCTGGACATGCTCGTTCGGAAGGGCGAAAAAAGGAGATGGACGTCAGTTGAGGGCGGCAGTGCCTCAAACAGCCGACGTTTTCGGCTGGAAGAGGACTACAGCGAACTCGTACCGACTACCAGTTCTCAAGGCAACAATTTATCACAACTGCCAGGGGCTCGGGCGATAGCCTGGATCCATCAGTGCTGTGTTTGACGATGGCTTGGGATCCGGCGGTTCTGCGCAAATACAACACCACCGGCCACTTCCGCCTGATCAATCAGGTGCGCTCCGAACTCAAGGACAACCCCCTGGTCCGTCCTAAGGACGGTCAGAGCGTTGGTGAGGCCAACCTCAGCCGATCGCTCACCCGTGCCCTGGAGGGCCGGGCGGGCTCGCAGCGTTACCGCCGTAGCAGCCAAACCACAGCATCCACACCGGCGTTGAACGTGGAGCCGTCCCCAGCTTCAACAGGTGCCCGTGAAACCCAGGCCGAGGGGGCAGAAGCAAGCCCATCAACATCCGAAGCCAGTTTTCGTGATCGCCTCAACGCCATTGATTTGCGCTGAACGCGTTTGATTTGCGCTCAGCGTCATTAATTGTTCACCAGTTTCCTGAATCCTGGATTGTGATTCCAGAATCTTTTTGAAGATCACTTGGTTCGATCCACGGACACAGTGTGTCGGATCAAAACAAACGAAATGGCTCGGGGGAGACTTGAACTCCCGACCTTGGGGTTATGAATCCCACGCTCTAACCAGCTGAGCTACCGAGCCGCTGTGGGTGGATCCTATCAGGCGCGGGGTGGCAGGAAGCGCAGGGGGTTCATGGCTCCCTGACCAGGAGGATGGATCTCGAAATGCAAGTGGGGACCGGTGCTGCGGCCGGTGCTGCCCATGTAAGAAATCAACTGACCCTGCTCCACCACTTGGCCAACCCGCACCGCCAAACGGCTGTTGTGGGCGTAAAGCGAAACGCTTCCATCCTCGTGCTGCAGCAGCACTTTGTAGCCATAGCCGCCGTCATCCCAGCCGGAAAACACCACCCGTCCAGATTTGGCTGCCACAACGGCCGTGCCGACGTTGTTGGCCACATCGATCCCTTTGTGCATGCGGCCCCAGCGCCAGCCATAACCCGAACTAAACAGGCCTTGGGTCGGCCAGATCCAGCCAGCCACGGAGGGTTGATCACCAAGGGGCTTATCGCCTTCACCGAAATTAGGAAGTTCAGGCCAGCTCACGCCCCCGCTGCCCGTGGGACTGATGCCCAGCACCAGACGGGAACGGTTTGGTGTTGCCTGGGCGAGGTTGATCTCGGTTCCAACCGCCAGCTTGGCGGTGTCCAGGCCTGGGTTGAGTTGGATGAGTTGTTGGAGGGTGGTGCCATAGCGCTGGGCCACCTTCTTAACGGTGTCACCAAGGCGCACAACGGGGCCCGGATCATCCAGGGGCGGCAGATCCTGCAGGGGGGGAGTCCGCCTTAAAACGCGGTTGTCCAGGGAGGCAACCCATTTGGTGCGGCTGGCTTGTTTGGCTGGAATGACGAGCCAGTCACCGGATCGGAATTGGTGGCCGGCTTCCACATCATTCAGCTCGGCCAGCTGATCATCAGAAAGCTTGAGTTTGCGGGAGAGAACGGACAGATCAACGGTCTCTCGAATCCTGACCCAAAGCTTGTCAGCGCTTGGGGCAGGGAGGGAGGCAAGGAGGGTATCGACGGACGCGCGCTGGGGTGTTGGAGGGGTCAGGGCTGTAACCACGGCAGGCATTGCCACGGTCAAGGGCAAGACAACCCTCAAACACGTTCGGACGTAACGCAATCGAAAAGGCTTCATGCAGCGTTTCCCCAACGAACACAGCTCAGTTGAGAAGCCGAAGTCTCTGAGCCGCGCAGAGAGTAGCGGACTGAACCAGAACACACAAGGCGCCAGGACGACAGGCCGCCCTTCGACGGACTCAAGACCCTGACGAGGACTGGGATCCCGCCATTGTCAGCAAATCGAGTTGGCGGAGTGCCTCAAACAGCACCACACCGACAGCGACCGACAAATTAAGGCTTCGGACCCCATCCGCCTGATGACGCCGGGAGCGCTGCATGGGGATGGTGAGGCAGGCATCGGCCGTCTCCAGAACAGGCTTTGGTAATCCGGAGGTCTCACGGCCAAACAAAAGCCAGTCGGTCGGTTGGAAGCGAAAGGCGCTGTAGGAGCAATCCGCGTGGCTGCTCATGGCGATCAATCGCCCACCTCTGCCCGCGCGCTGCTGCTCAAAGGCTGACCAGTCCAGATGTCGTGTGAGGGGCACCAACGGCCAGTAGTCGAGCCCTGCCCGCTTGAGCTGACGATCGTCGATCGAAAAACCAAGGGGCTCGATCAGGTGCAACGCGACGCCGGTAGCCGCACAGGTCCGGGCCACGTTCCCGGTGTTCGGGGGAATCTCCGGTTGGAACAGCACCACCTGGGGCATCGGATTCGCTAGCTGGGAACAGCCACACTGATGCTGTGGAGGTTGATGGCCCGCCCAGCCACCACGAGCCAGGCGGCCGTGGCCATCGGCATCAGTCGTTGCTCGAGCGCGCCCAGGCGGTCACGAAACAACCCGCCAATGGCGGTGGGGGGCACCACGCCCCACCCAGCTTGCTCACTCACCAGCACCAACTGGGCTGCCGAACGCTGAAGACTGTCCACCAGGGCAACGCAGCAGCCCTCCCAGTCCGAATCGCCAAGGTCCAGTCCCCAGGCCACCCAGGTACCAAGGGAATCCACCAAGGCCACGTGGTCAGGGGGTAGTCGCAGGAGATGGGGCGCTAGATCAAAGCCCACCTCGAGCGTCTGCCAGGAGCTGGGACGTCGCCGTTGATGCTCAAGCAGCCTTGCCTGCCAAACCACGTCATGGGGATCGTTGGCTCCAGTGGCGAGGTAGGCCACCGGAGCTTGAAAGGATGCGGCCAGGTGTTCTGCCCACCGGCTCTTACCGCTCCTTGCTGGCCCCATCACCAAGGTGAGACGGGGATTAACCACCACCATTCATGTTGCGCAGGGTGGCAACAGAGGAGGGCGAAACGCGGTTGAGGTAACGGAAAATCCAGTACTTAAAGATGGTGGCCAACACCACCGGAAAGGTGGCAATAAACAGGAGAATAAAATTCTCTTCAGCTGGTAGACCGAGATGGTGGGCAACACCATCGAGGAGCACAGTCCAGCCCTCAGGGCTGTGGAAGCCAACAAAAATATCGGTAAACAGGATGATGGCAAAGGCCTTGGCACTATCACTGAGGCCATAGATCAATTCATCGATAAACCCCCTTAGCACCTGCAGATCACGCTGGCCAAAGACGCAGACCAGCACAAATCCAATCAGGGCGCCCACATCAGCCAAGACGTTTTTGATGGCGTGGGTGCTTTCTTGCTGGGTTTCTTCCTGCAATTCAGCGGCCTTCTTGGTGAGCTCGCCTTGAATCTCCTCCCGGGTGGGCAGTGGCTTTCCGTTGAGCAGGGCTTCGAATTCGATTTGCCCTTGGAAATCACGCAATTTGCGAATTGCCTTCTCCTCCAGGTGCGGCTTGGGATAATTCAGCACGCTGTTACTGGTAGCAAAGCGATCCACCAGCGGTGACACCACATAGATCCGGCTGATCTGCTGGACCAAAACCGGTACCAGGATCAACAACAACAGAATGCGCAGCGAGATCAAGGTGGAATCGCGGCGACGGCGGAAACCAGCCACCACGTTGGCTTCGGCTTCGGGATCCAATTGGCGGCGCACCTGGTCCATCACCCCAATCAGGCTGCGGGGGAGAACCTCGGGCGTGCGGCTCATGCTTGGCAGCGGCCGTCTTTGGCTGTCGTAGCGCGCCACAACAGCCTCGAGCAGTTGCAACTGGCGTAATTCCTGACCGCTGAATTCGTTGCGGTAAGGCTCAAGGGCCTCGATGGATTGGCGGCAGATCGCCAGGGCCGCCTTAAAGCGGCGAAGAACCAGGGTTTGGGAGGCCTTGGGAATGCTCAGCTCAACTTCGGGCCGAACAGGCCGATCGTTGTAGTGCTCCAGTTCAATGCTCTGGATCAACAGCGCGGATTCGTAGCCACGATCAAGGTCGTGGGTGAGGTCGCGCTTTTGGGCACGCCCAAAAGCCCCGGTCCAATCGGTAAGAGCCATCGGGATTCAGCGCGAAAAAATCCACCAGGTGAGCATGGGCACCAGTGTGCCAACAACCAGCAAAACGACCACCCAGGTGAACGCGTTGCTAGCGGACGTTTCCTCCTTGGTCGGGACGTTGGACACAGCGGTCACCACCTCGGCAATCTCAGGCTCCCCGGGGTCTTCACCGCCTTGGAGCACAGTCAATAGCCGACCCATGCCATCAAGACCAGCTTGCCGATAGCGGGCGCCGTCTCGAAGCAAGGGAGCCATGGTGCCCTTGGCTGTACTGCGCAGAAGATCGGTGTTCAACTCTCCCTGCAGGCCTGGCGAGACCGCCACAGCAGCGGCCGCTGTTTTGGCATCCACCACAAACAGCAACTGGTTGTCCTCCGCACCGGAGGCCAACCAGCGATCCACCACTTGCTTGGCCAGATCTTGGAGGCTCAAGCCGTAGTCCAGCCGCGGCACCGTGATCAGGTGGGCGTCCACATGCTCCGGGCCAAAGGCTTGCAACTGGCTGCTCAGATCAGCCGCGGTTGCCCGGCTCAACACATCCGCCTGATCCAGAACGCGTTCACTCGGAGGAGCGGACGGCACAGAAGCCGCGGAAGCAGCCCAACCACAGCTGGGCCAAACCAAGCCAATCGCGGCCACCAACAAGGTGGCCCAGATACCAATGCTCAACCCCTTGCGGGGAGCCAGTGACTGCGACAAGGGTGCGATCCGTGCGTCGCCCTAGTTTGCCGTCTCTGGCAGCCGCTGTCGTCACTTGAAGCCATGCTTGGCCAGGATCAGGGCCTACCTGATTCGATGCTGTTCGGCAGTGCCAAGCAACTTGCACCGGTCATGAGCCTTCCCACGCCAGCAAAAATTTGCCTGGGCCTTGGCTGCACAGGGTTGCTGCTGGCTGTGCTCAACCAGACCACGGCCGTGACACTGGATCCGGCACTGGAAAGATCCGCCGTGCTTTCGAGCTTTTTGGCGGTGGGCTTGATGCTCGTAGCCGTTCTGTGGACCCGGGCAGTACCGGAAGCTGCTGAACGGGTTGCGTTGGAGGGTGAGCAGGGATTTCGGATCCAGCCTGGTGTTCCAGGGGGCCTCGCCGAGGAGTTGGCCTGGGGCAGCCACATGGTGTTGACCGCCACCCCGGCGGCCGTTGTGCTGTTGGTCTGGCGCAACCACGAACTGTTGCGTCGGGGGCTGCTGATGTCGAACACGGTTGATCCGGTCTTCGTACCCGGAGCGATCTGTGAGCGGGCGCTGGAGAAACAAGCCGCCATCTCGCTTGTTGATCTGCGTCTTTACCCAGGTCGTGATGAATTTGACCTCCTGCTGCCAGGACTTCCAGCGGTGCTGGTGCAACCGGTGGGCGCGCACGGACTCTTGCTGTTAGGGGGCTGGTCAGCCCGCTGTTTCTCCCGCAGTGACCTGGCTTGGGTCGACGGTTGGGCGCAGAAGCTCAGAGCTGAATTGGAGGCCCTACCGCCCCTGGAGCCTTCGCGGCTGGGCCAGCCGGCCTAGGTGTAGCGGCTGGCTTGTTTTTGAGCTGCAATTGCGTCTTGACCCGGCTGCCCGGGCTGGTGAACACCACCAGACCCTGGTTCCCAAGGCGCCCATCGATGCGTTCGGCCCGGGTGATTTGGTGGTTGGCCTGGCGTTTGAGCACCACCTGACCACGGGCCTGCACCTGGTTGGTCGACCAGTTCCATTGGCACTGGTCAGCTTGGAGTGAATCGGTGGGTTGCTGCAGCTGGCAATGGCTCTGGACCACCGCAAGCTGACGCTTGGAAAAAATCTGGAATCCAACGCCTTGGACGCGGGATTGGTTCAAAACACCGTGGAAGGGCAGCGAGGAGTGGATCAACTCCTGGCCGACATCAATCTCGGTTTGCAGGGCATCCAGGCTGGCGTTGCGGCCCACATCAACCAACCGCACGGGGGCCAACAGGGTGAGGATCTGGCTCTGGCTGTTTCCCTTGAGGGAGGGGGCGGTGAGAATTTGCTGTTGGGGTTGGCTGGCGCCTCTCTCTCCCGACACTGGCAGGGATGCGGCGGCTTGGGTTTTCGCTGGGGTTGTCGCTGAGGCTGGGCTTGCCGACCCACGGCTGACCTCACGCACGCCGATCACCGGACCCTCACTGGTGATTTCGCCACTTTCGGTGAACCAATCAGCCGCGCGCACCTGTAGCCGCAAGTTCGCGTCCGAGGCGGCACCACGGCCATCGGGCCCACGCTCCAGCAGGGGATGGCCCCGGAGCTCGAGTTTGCTCTCTTGGAGGAGAAAACGGGCCTTGCGGGCGCTGACGCGGAGGTTGCGCTGGGTGCCGACTGGATCTTGATCCAACACCACCAACTGCTCATTGGGATACCAACGGGCGCGGGTGGCCACCACCGTGAGCGGCCGGGGACCAACACGGACCAATTGAATCCGCCCTTCAAGCTGGATGACAGCGCCGTCATTGAGCAGCGTGGCGCTGGTGGCAGACAGCTGATATTTGGGCCGACCGTGATCAAAGACCACACCCTTGAGATCGCGGGTCTGGGCGAGCTTGCGGCCCAGGTCGTAGCGGGCCTCGGGACTGGTCAGCGACCAGGTGCGTTGGCCCAACAGATCGCGCTGCTCAAGGTTGAGAGAACGAAAGACAAAGGGCTGGGCGGGCTGCTCCGTGACGTGCTGCCGTTGGCACCCCGTGATTGGCACGATCCAACCCGCCAGGGCAACAGCGATCAGGCCCAGCTTGGGTCGATTGGGGGTGCGCTCAGAGGGGCCCATCGAGTTCAAGGCGTTGCAGGACCGGTTGGGGCTCGGGCAAGGGCATGCCAGGAACCAGCAAACCCCACTGTTGAGAGGTTTGCCAGGGCGTGGCCCCAGGTTGGCTGTGATCGCTGCTGAATGGCGATTGGCCAAGTTGCAGCAACATCCGTTCAGAGAGTTCAGGAAGCAAGGGGGCCAGCAGCACCGCCACCCACCGGGTGGCTTCGAGGACGGCATAGAGGTCAGCTGCTACCTGGGCGCGGTCGCCCTCCTGCTTGATCACCTTCCAGGGAGCCTGATCATTGAGAAAGCCATTGGCCGTGATGGCCAACTGCAAAACAGCTTCGGCGCCGGTACGAAAATCCAAGACATCCAGGGCCTGGATAACTTGGGCCGCCGTCGAGGTGGCGGCCTGAGCCAGGGGGTGGTTGACGTCGAGGGCTGGCCCGGCAGCGGGAACAGCATCGGCAAACCAGCGACGGGCCATCGAGGAGGTGCGGTTCAACAAATTGCCAATCGTGTTGGCCAGATCGTTGTTCACCAGATCCACGAAGCGCTGCTGTTGGAAGTCGCCGTCATCGCCGAAGGGGATATCCCTGAGCAAATACCAGCGCACACAATCGCGCCCACAGCGCTCGAGCAGGGCCTCAGGATCGAGCACATTCCCCAGCGACTTGCCCATTTTCTGGCCTTCACGGGTCAAAAACCCATGGCCAAACACATGCTTGGGGAGGGGCAAACCAGCCGACAAGAGCATGGCCGGCCAATAGACGGCATGGAAACGCAGGATGTCCTTGCCAATCACATGCAGCTGGGCTGGCCAACCGTGGGCCAGAGCAACCTCCAGATCCGGCTCATCGCCGGGCTCCAGTAAGGCCGTGATGTAGCCAAGCAGGGCATCAAACCAAACGTAAAAGGTGTGCCCGTCGTGGCCGGGCACCGGGATCCCCCAGGGCAGATCAAGGCGGGAGATTGAGAAGTCACGCAGCCCCTGGGCTACGAAATTCTCCACTTCCTTCTGACGGCTGGCTGGAGCAATGAAACCCGGTTGGCGGATCAGGGCCTCGATCTCAGCTTGATAGCGCGACAAACGAAAAAAGAGGTTGCATTCATCCCGCCACTCCAACGGTTTCTGGTGGGTGGGGCAGCTAGGTGCCTCGGCGGACGCTGGATCGTCCTTGAACTCCTCGCAGGCCACGCAGTACCAACCCTGCTG
>CAYFKI010000005.1:0-17335 GCA_964343525.1 uncultured Cyanobium sp. | reverse complement strand
GTCCTGCAGGGTGTCGTTGGGGGCGACGGGGAAATAACCCTCTTTCAGCTGGATTTTGTTGGCCAGGTTGCCGCCTTCTTCCACCCGATCGGTGTTCCAGGGGGCTTCCACCGAATCAACGCTGTAGAAGCTGGAACCGTTGGCGCTCTTGTAGCGCACGTCATCAAAGATGAAGAACTCGGGCTCGGGGCCGAAATAGGCCGTGTCGGCCAGGCCGGTGGAGGCGAGGTAGTCGAGCGCCTTCTGGGCGAGGGCGCGGGGGCAACGGGCGTAGGGCTTGCCGCTGCGGGGCTCCTGAATCGAGCAGATCAGGCTCAGGGTTTTGTGGCTGTAGAAGGGATCGATCCAGGCGGTGTTCGGATCGGGCACCATCGCCATGTCCGATTCGTTGATGGCCTTCCAGCCCCGAATCGAGGATCCATCGAAGGCCACGCCCTCGGTGAACGCCGCTTCATCGATCAGGTCATTGCAGACCGTGAGGTGCTGCCATTTGCCGTGGAGGTCAACAAATTTCAGGTCGATGAGTTCAATGCCCTCGTCCTTGATTTGACGCAGGACGTCTTGGGCTGTTTTGGCCATGACGATCAAGTGAATGGAAGCCGATCCAAACCGGCATTGAGGGACCGTACGAACTCGGCCCGGACCCCTTTTGTAGCAGGAGTAACCAAATGCAAGCCCCGCCTTGCGTAACCGTTTCTGTCAAATTCCCCAAAACCCATCCCAGGCCTGGGATCTGCTCGGATTGCGGTGCTAGCTTCCGGCCTAGGTGCGTCGATCTTTTCCCGCCATGCGCGATGCCATCACCGGTTTGATTGGCCGTTACGACCAACTCGGCCGCTACCTGGATCGTGATGCGATCGATGCCATCGCCACCTACCTGGCCGAGTCGACGGCGCGCCTAGCGGCGGTCGAGTTGATCAACCGCGAAGCCACCGAATTGGTGCGTGAGGCTGCCCAACGGCTGTGGCTGGAGGATCCTGAGCTGATCCTGCCCGGCGGCAACGCTTACACCACCCGCCGCCTCTCGGCCTGCCTCCGCGACATCGACTACTTCCTGCGTTACGCCAGCTACGCCCTGATCGCCGGTGATCCCACGATCCTCAATGAGCGGGTGCTCAACGGGCTGGATGACACCTACAAGAGCTTGGGGGTGCCCACGGGTCCCACCGTGCGCAGCATCGCCTTGCTGGCTGATGTGATCTGCGAGCGGCTTGCAGCCGATGGCCTGGAGGCTTCGGCCGTGGTGCGGGAACCCTTTGAGCACCTTTGCCGGGGCCTGGCGGCCACCAATGTGCGGGCGCGCTGAGTCGAGCGCTGCGTAGGCTCATCCGCACTGCTTCACGATCGGATCTTGGCCCCACTTCCCGTGCTGCTTCCCGTTAATTCATCTCACCGACGCGCACTGGCCCCGATCGCGACGCCCGATCGTTTGCTGCTGGGTCCTGGGCCTTCCAACGCCCACCCCACGGTGTTGCAGGCCCTGGCCCGCACCCCGATCGGCCACCTCGATCCGCTTTACGTGGAGTTGATGGGGGAGGTGCAGGAACTGTTGCGCTACGTCTGGCAAACCGACAACCGGCTCACGATTCCCATGAGCGGCACCGGCAGTGCAGCCATGGAGGCCACCTTGGCCAACACCATCGAACCCGGCGACAAGGTGCTGGTGGCGGTGAAGGGCTATTTCGGTCTGCGGCTGGTTGACATGGCCGGCCGTTACCAGGCCGATGTGGTCACGGTGGAGCGCCCCTGGGGTGAGGCCTTCACCCTTGAGGAAATTGAGCAGGCCCTGGCTACCCACCGTCCGGCCATCCTGGCGATGGTCCATGCCGAAACCTCCACAGGCATCTGTCAGCCGATGGAGGGCATCGGTGAGCTCTGCCGCCAATACAACTGCCTGCTGCTGCTCGACACCGTGACCTCCCTGGGGGCGGTGCCGCTCTACCTCGATGACTGGAAGGTGGATCTGGCCTACAGCTGCAGCCAAAAAGGTTTGAGCTGCCCCCCGGGGCTTGGTCCGTTCACGATGGGGCCCAGGGCCGAAGCCAAGATGATGGGCCGCGCCGGCAAGGTTCCCAACTGGTACCTCGATGTGACCTTGCTCAACCAGTACTGGGGCAGTGATCGGGTGTATCACCACACCGCGCCCGTGAACATGAACTTCGGCATGCGAGAAGCGCTGCGCCTGCTAGCCGAAGAGGGTCTGGAATCCTCCTGGAGCCGCCACCGCAGCAATGCCGAGCGCTTGTGGAGCGGCCTTGAGCGCCTCGGGCTTGAACTCCACGCCCCCGAACATCTGCGCCTGCCCACCCTCACCACGGTGCGCATCCCCGAAGGGGTGGATGGCAAGGCCTTCACCCTCCACCTGCTCAACAAGCACGGCATTGAGGTGGGAGGCGGCCTGGGAGCCTTGGCCGGCAAGGTGTGGCGCATCGGTCTGATGGGCTACAACAGCCAAAGCGCCAACGTGGACCGCCTGCTCAATCTGTTTGAGAGTGAGCTTCCCGCCTTCCGGGGCTCGGCTCCCGTTGCCGTCGCTGCCTGAACCAGCTTTCAAGCTGCTGCCTGGCTTCCGCGGCCATCACGCCCCCCACCACCTCCATCGCGTGGTGGGCACTCGGGCTGGCTGCCAGGTCCAGGCAGCCGCCCAGGGCACCGCGCTTGGGATCAGGGGCCGCAAACACCACCCGACCCATCCGGGCCTGAATCAGGGCCCCTGCGCACATCGGGCAGGGTTCCAGGGTCACCAGCAAGGTGCAGTCGTTGAAGCGCCAATCCCGCCGCAACCGCGCCGCTTGCGAGAGGGCGCTGAGTTCGGCATGGCCCAGGGGGTCGTTGTGGTGATGCCGGCGATTGCTTCCCCAACCCACACACCGGCCATGTCCATCGAGCACCACCGCAGCCACTGGGATTTCTCCGATTTGGCCCACCCGCTCGCCGCAGCGCAGCAGGCGCGCCATCCAGTGGCGGTCGTTGGCGGAGCTTGGGCCGGGATGCACGCTCATCTCTTCCCTTGTAGCGGAAGGGCCGCAGGCGAGAATGGGACGATCTGAGCATTTCCCGTTGGCCAGCGCGCCTCCTGCCCCGCGGGCCAGCCAGCCCCTTCCCTTTGCCGACCCCCAGCAGCTGGATCCGGCGCTGCAGGATTTTCTGGATCGGGCTTCAGCCCAACTGTGCCAGTGGTTGGGAAGTGCGGCCTTTCGCCCGCCGCTGCCGGGCCTCAGCGTGTTGCCCAGCGTGGAGCCCCAGCCAATCGGGCTGAGCTACGACTCCCTCTTGCACGACCTGCAGCTGGTGATCGATGGGGCTTACAACCCCAACCACCCTGGGGCCCTGGCGCACCTGGATCCACCGCCGCTGCAGGCCTCGGTGGTGGGGGATCTGATCTGTGCTGGCCTCAACAACAACCTGCTTGCCGAAGAGCTCTCCCCCAGCCTCAGCCGGTTGGAGCGGAGCCTGTTGGCCTGGTTAGCGGAACGGTTGGGGATGCCGGCCGGCAGTGGCGGTGTCGCCGCCAGCGGGGGCACCCTTTCCAATCTGATGGCCCTGGTCACGGCACGCCGTTCGCGGGGGTTGCAGACCAACCAGCAGGCCGTGGTGCTGGCGAGTGTGGATGCCCATGTGTCGTTGGCCAAATCCATGGCCGTGATGGGCTTGCCGCCCTCGGCCTTGGAGCTGATCGCTGTCGATACCCATGGCTGTTTGCGCCTGGATCACCTGCAGGATCGGCTGGAGACGCTGGCGAGCCAAGGCATTCCCGTTTTGGCGGTGGTGGCGACAGCCGGCACCACCGTGCGTGGTGCCGTGGACCCCTTGGCTCCGATGGCTGCGCTCTGTCGCCGTTTCGGGGTCTGGCTGCACGTGGATGGGGCCATTGGAGCGGTGTTTGGTCTCTCGAGCGGGCATGCGGATCGGGTGGCAGGGCTTTCAGCTGCGGATTCGATCACGCTGAACCCCCAAAAGCTGCTTGGCATCACCAAAACCTCCTCGGTGCTGCTGTTGGCCCAACCCCAAGCCTTGGCCGATGCCTTTGCCACGGGTCTGCCCTACATGGAGCCCAGCTGGGGAGGCGGCCATGGGGGTGAATCGGGTTTGCAGGGAACGCGCCCGGCTGAAATCCTCAAGCTCTGGCTTGGGCTTCGCCAGTTGGGGCTGGATGGGATCGAGGCGATTTTGGATGGGGCGATTGCCCGCCGCCGCCAGCTGCAGGGTCTGTTGGCCAGTGATCCCTCCCTGGTGGTGCGCAGTGGACCCATGCACCTGGTGGCCTTCACCCCGGTGGAGGGTGATGCGGCTGCGGCGGAGGCCTGGAGTCAGAGCACCCGTCAGGCCCTGTTGGCGGAACAGCTGATGGTGTCGCGGCCCCTCTACCAGGGCAGGCACCACCTCAAGGTGGTGTTGGGCAACCCCCACACCCAACCAGGCCATCTTCTGCAGTTGGCCCAGGTGGTGCAGGCCCAGAGCCAGCCATGAGCCAACCCTCCTCCAACCCACGGGGCCGCTGGGTCGCGATCATCACCGGGGCGATTTCGGTGCTGATTGGGGTGCTGTATCTCGTGTTGATTGCGGTGCTGGATCAACGCGGCCCCCTGCTGCCGCCTCCACCGGAGGCGCTGGGCCTGGCGAACTCCGGGCCCGTGCTTAGCGCTGCTGGCCTTGGGGCCGGGGGGGAAGTTGGCGATCCTTCTCCTGCAGGGGCTGCACAACCCGGTTCAGGGCCACCTCCAAAAACTGCCTGAGGGCACCGTCGCGGCGGCTGAGGTCGTAATGGCGCTGCACCACCTCCTGCACGCCGCCATCTCCCCAGTCTTGGTCGCGCTCGAAGTAGGTGATGAAGCTGAGCCCCGCGACCCGTGTGAGCCAGGCGGCACTCACGGCCTGGGCCGCCCGGCTCACCACCAGGGCAGGAAGGTTGAGGCTCATGGCCGCACTGAGCAAGCTCACCCCACCCTTGATCAGCCCCAGGCCCGCCAGGGTCCGACCCACGGAGAGGGCCAAATCCTGGGCGTTTTGCTTGCTCAAGCTGATTCCGTACACCCGAGCAATTTCCACCACCATCTGGGCATTCACGGCGGCGGCGCCGAGCAGGTCGAGCCCAGGCAGGGGCGTCACCGCCAGCAGCCCAGCTCCAATCCACATGTAGCGATCCACAATCGCCTCGGCATCACCGCGCCGTTGGCGAGCGAGCAGGGCCCGACTGGCTTCGCTGAGCTGGCCGCACTGCAGCAAGAGGTTGTCGGCGATCAACTCCTCGCCATCGGCGTGGAGCACCGCGGCCATGCGCGCCAGCAGGGCTTCCACCTCCGGCCGGGGCTGCAGTGGTTGGGCCCCTGGCATCGGCACGCTCTGGGGGCTTGCGCTGGCCGGAACCACATCAGCCGGGCTGATCTTGCCCCGGGTGCGCTCTCGCAGTAGGGCTAGCAAGCGACCCTCTTCCTGCTCCCCGCGCAGATCGCATTTGTTGAGCACCAACATCAGCCGCTTTCCAAGGGCCGCGAGGGCATCGAACACCTCCATCTCCGCCGCGCGCAGATCGCCATCCACCACCAGCACCAACAAATCGGCCTTGCTGGCCTGTTCCCTGGCCAAGCGCTCGCGTTCCTCACCGCCACGGCCGGCTTCCAGAATTCCTGGGGTGTCCACCAACCACACCCCCCGCTGCAATCCCTTGAGCCGGAGCCTGTAGCGCTCGCTCTTGGTGGTTGATCCCATCGGTGCGCCCACCCGGCCGACGAGTTGCTTCAGCAGGGCGCGGATCAGGGAGGTTTTACCGGCCGATCCCATCCCAAACACCACGAGCACCAGATCGCCCCGTTCCAGTTCCGCCTGCATCCGCTCCCGCTGCTGGCGCAGGGCTTCCCGTTCAACCGCATCCCGAACCCTTTCCAGGGTCTGGTCGATGGCGGCCAGATTTTGTTGGGCGGCGGCCCGACGGTTTTCCGGTGCCACTACTGGCTCTGCGGGCTTAGCGCCGGTGCCCTGGCGCAGCCCCGCCCGGATCCAGGGCCAGGCCAGCTGGGCAAGCCCGATCCCCCCCGCGGCCAGCAACACAAACACCACGGGCCCCACCAGTCCGTAGGGCAGCACGGTGCTCAGCTGCCACACCAGTTGGTTCACCAGCTGCAGCAGCATGCCAACTGCGATCAGACCCACGAGGGCCAGAGCGCCAACCAACCAAAGGCGGGTGCGCAACTTCAAGGGGCTCAAGGATGGGTTGAGCGGATGATCTCGCCCCAGAGATCGGCGGCAAGGGCACTGGAGCCATGGGTGGGGCTGTTGTCGTCATTGCCCAGCCAAATCCCCATCACCCAATGGCGACTGGGGTCGTAGCCGATGAACAACAAATCCCGGCCCCCATTGGTGGTGCCTGTTTTACCGCCCTCCTGGCCCCCCAAGGAGGCGGCCGTTCCCGTGCCCCGTTGCACCACCGCCCGCAGCAACTCCTGCATGGCCCGGGCGGATGCCACGGAGCTGATTCTGCGGCCAGGGCTGACAGCCCCGTCGCTCTGGAGGCCCGGGCGGCAGTGTTCCACGCCCTGGGCAGCACTCTGGCTTGCGCAGGCCTCCGCGTCGGTGAGGCGGCGGATGGTGGTGGGGGCATGCCAGACGCCGTTGTTGGCGATGGCGGCGTAGGCGGCGGTGAGCTCGAGCAAACTCACCTCGCTCTGGCCAAGTACGAGCCCTGGAACCGCGGCCAGGGGGCTCGTGATGCCGAGATCGCGGGCTTTGGTCACCACGGCCTCGAGCCCCACCCGCTGAGCCAGCCGCAGGGCCGCGGTGTTGCTGCTGCGGGCAAAGGCGCTGCTGAGGCTGAGTTGCCCCCCGCAATCACTGCCAAAGTTTTGACCGCGCCAGGCGAGCGGCGCGCAACTGATGCCATCACCCGGTTTGGCACCCCGCTCGATGGCCACCAGATAGGGCACCAATTTGAAGGCACTACCGGGTTGGCGGAGGGCCATCGAGGCCCGGTTGAACTGGCTTTGGCGGTAATCGCGGCCCCCCGCAATCGCCAGGATGCCGCCGTTGCGCTCATCCAGCACCACCACGGCCCCTTCGTGAACGCCTAACCCCGCACTGGCGTTTAACCGTTGGCGCAGAAGCCGCTCCACCTGCTCCTGGAGCGGCCGGTTGAGGTGGGTGTCGATCAAAAAGTTGCCCTCTGCCGCCACATCGGATCCCACCGCATGCTCCAGATCCCTGCGTACTTGGTCGGTGTAAAAGGGTGCTCCGCGCTGCTCGGGGTTCACCTTGCAGGCGTTGGGGGCCAGTTGGATCGCCGTGCGCCTGGCCTGCCTGGCCTGGTCATCGCTGATCCGGCCGGTATCGGCCATCTTTGCCAGCACACCATTGCGCGCTTCCAGCGCTGCCTCAGCATCGAAGCAGGGGTCGTAGCCATTGGGGGAGGGCAGCAACCCCACCAGCAAGGCCGCCTCCGGCAGGTTCAACCGGGAGGCTGGTTTGTCGAAATAGTGGCGGGAGGCATCCTCAAACCCCCATCCCACCCCGAGATACACCCGGTTGAGGTAGCTGAGCAGCAGGTCGCGTTTGCTGAAGCGGGCTTCTAGTTGCAGGGCCACCAGCAGCTCCCGCCATTTGCGCTCCAGGGTTTCCCCCTGGCCCACCTCCTCGGGATAGAGGGTGCGGGCCAACTGCTGGGTCAAGGTGCTGCCGCCCTCCAGCACCCGCCCCCCCAGCAGGTTGGTCACCAGCGCCCGGGCGGTGCCCACCGGATCCACGCCGGGGTGCCACCAAAAGCGGCTGTCCTCACTGGAAAGCAGGGCATCGATCAACACCCCAGGGAAGTGGCGCAGGCCATTGGGTTCGTGGTGCCGCAACCCATCGGCGGAGGTGATCGGCTTCCCTTGCTGGTCGTAGAGCACCAGAGGGCCGCGCACGCTGGCGAGACTGCCGCGGATGGGTGATTGCACCAGCGACAGCCCCAGCAGGAGCACCCCGCAGCCGGCCAGGCCTGTCAGCACCAGGCTGGCTGATCGCGCCAAACGCTGCCACTGGGGCTGGGGCCGGATCTCGACCTCCAGTTCGGGAAGGCCGGCCTGTTGGCTCGGTCCAAAGCGAATGGTGTCGCCGTCGCTGAGCAACAACTCCTTCACCCGCTGGCCCTGCCACCACAGGCCATTGGTGGAGTTGGCATCCCGCAGGATCCAGTGCTGGCCGTGTTGTTCCAGCAGCGCATGCTGCCGGCTCACGGCGCTGTGCTCGATTGCAATCTGGCAATCGCTGTCCCGTCCAATGCGATACACGCCTGTGTGGAGAGGGATGCGCCGTACGGGCTGGCCGGGCAGGTGCACCACCACCTGCAGTTGGCCCGGTTGGATCAGGCGGCGCCAACGGCGCCGTAGGGGCTCAACCGCGGCGATCACCATGGCCCTTCAGGAGATCAACGGCAAAACACAGCACGGCCAGGTTGATGGCCACATCGGCCCCATTGAAGATCGGAAAGTCGATCGGCACCAGGGCCACAAAATCGACCACGGCGCCCGTGCGCCAACGATCCAGGCCATTGCCAATCGCTCCCCCTAAAACCAGGGCCAGGCCCAGTTGCCGCAGCAGGGATAGCGGCCCCTGGCGCTCCACCCAGATCACCACCGCCACGGCCACCGCCAAGCTCACCGCCCCAAGGGCTGCGCTCGAATCGGTCAACAGGCTGAAGGCGGCACCGGTGTTGCTGGTGCGCTGAAACGCCAACAAACCCGGGATCCAGAGTTGGGGGCGCCCCAGGGCCAGGTGTTCAAGGGCCCACTGTTTGCTGAGCTGATCCACCAGCACCACGGCGGTGGCAACCCCGTAGATCAGCAGACGGGAGCGTTTCAACCGTCCACCAGCAGCAAACGGCGCAGACCCCAGGCCACCACCGCCACCCCACAGATCAGCAGCAGCTGGGGCAACAGCGGAGCGATGGAATAGCTGAGCAGCAACTGGGGCAGATTCGAGCTCCAATGACCCACCAGCGCGCCGAGGAGCAGGTTCACCACACCACAGAGTTGCAACACCGCCAAGCCCACGGCGCTGGCGGCCAGCAGGCCAAACAGGGTTTGCATGCCGCTCTGCCGGGCCAATTTGCCCGTGATCCAGGCCGCCGGAATGAAGCCGGCCAGGTAGCCAAAGCCTGGATCCAGCAAATACGCGGTGCCACCGCCGCCGTGGAACACCGGCAATTGGAACAGGCCCAGGCTGAGGTAGGCCATGGCGGCTAACAGGGCACTGCGGGGGCCGCAGACCAGCGCCGTGAGCAACAGGGCTGGCACCTGCAGGGTGATCGGCAGCGTGGTGAGCTGGATCCCTTGGGGGCCAGGCAGGGGGATGGCCGCCTGAATCAGCCCGCCGACCAGCATCAGCATCAGGCCGGCAATGGCGCCGCTCCAGATCGCAAGGACCCGCAAGTGTTTGTCTGGTGGCTGGGCACCAGTCTGGCCTCTGTGGGGCCATTGGCTTGGCTCTTGCCATTAAGTTCCCACCATGGCCCTTGTTGGGATCGGTTGACGGATGGCAGAAGGTTCCTGGGCCGTTGGCGATGCGGTGGCGTTGATGCGCCGCCCGCGTTATCTCAAGACGGCTGATCCGATGCCGATGTTGCGTCCGCCGGATCTGGTGGACGCGGCAGAGCCGGGTGTGGTGGTCGCCCTGCGGGCCGGGGATCAGGTCGCTGTGAAATTCCGGCGCGGCACCTTCCTGCTGGAGTCAGCGGAACTCCAAGCGGCCAGCCGGCACGCCGAGCCCTGATTAGGTCTTCTGGTGCGGGATGGCGTGCGTCTGCCAGACCCGTTCAGCGCCCTGAAGGGCCTTGGCTGGGCCACACACCCCCATGGCTGGTTTCGCCAACCAGCGTTGGGCAGCCCCCAGCAGATCCGGCGCTGTGAGTTGTTGAGCTTGCGCCAGGCAGTCTTCGATGGTGGTGGCTGGTAATCCATGGCCCAGCACGAGGGCCTGGCGGTCGGCGATCTGGCCGCAGGTCTGACGGCCCATGGCCTCCTGGCCGAGGTATTTGGCCTTCGCCAGCGCCAGTTCGGCTGTTGTGAGGGGGGTTTCGAGCATGCGCTGCCATTCCTCCATCGCGGCGGCACAGGCCTCAGCCGCCCGCTCGATCGAGCTGGAGAGGTGCCAGATGAAGGGAGCGGCGCCCCGCCGGGCCGGCAGATGCACCCCCACGTCGTAGGCCAAGCCCCGCTCTTCGCGCATCACCACGAACAGACGACTCGACATGCCCAGACCCAGGTGGGTCTGGAGCAGGCGCAGGGCCACCCCATCGGGATGGCCGAGGGGCACCGTGGCGCAGCCCAGCATCAGCACCAGCTGTTCGGTGTCCTGTTCCTGGTGGCCAAAGCCACCGTTGCCCGTCGCCCCTGGCCCAACCGTCGCGGCGGGCATCTGGCAGGGCCAGGGCTCCTGGATGAGCCGCTCCCGCAGCCGCTGGCGCAGCTCGTTTTGGATGGTTCCCGTAAGCACCAGCAGGGCTCCCTGCTCCCCAAGGGCGGCGGCCAGGGGTTTCAGTTGGTGTTGGTCAAGGGAAGCCAAGTCCGCTTCGATCCCGAGGGGGTCATGGCCGTAGGGCCCATCGCCATAGAGCCGAGCCCGGATTTGGTCGTGGGCGAGTTGGAAGGGGTCCTCCTGCTGGCGTTGCAGGCTCTGGAGGTTGAGTTGCTGCTCAAGCGAGAGCTGATCTGGGCTCAGCCAAGGCGAGCGCACCATGGTGAGCAACAGCGGCACCAGCTCAGCGGCATCGGCCGTTGCGCACTTCAGGCTCAGCACCAGGCTGTCTTCCAGGGCTTCGGCCCGCAGCACAGCGCCGCAGCCTTCCACCAGATCGGCCAGGGCGTCGGCATCGAGGCTGCCGCATCCGCGGCTTAGAAGCCCGGCCAGCAGCTGGTGGGCTCCCCGTTGACCGAGGGGATCGCCGCTGCTGCCTCCGCGGATCCACAGGCGCGCGGCCACGATGTCGGGTCCCGTTCGTTGCTGCCAGATCAGGGGCAAGCCACCAGGAAGCTTTTCCTGATCCCAGGGGAGCCCAGAGCCTTGGCTCATGCCGGGATGGCCTCCAGTTGGCAGGCCAAAGCTGGGTTCAGCAACGGCAGCAGCTGGGCATGCAGGGCCTCTGGGCTCCATTGCTCCAGCATCTCCAGGGGAGCCGCCAGGGCCCGGGGACGATCCCAGAGACCATTGCTGCCGATCAGGCCAGCCACCCCACCGGCGGCTTCCAAACCGAAGCGGTAGCCATTGGCCACCAGGCGCTTGGCCCGCTGCCACTCGGCCTGGCCAATCGGTTCCTGCATCAGCTCCTGCCAGACCTGGGCGATGGCGGTGCCTACGGCGTCGAGATCAGCTGGATCGCAAACGGCTTCCAAGAGCGCAAAGCTGCCGGCCTCGAGGGCATGAATCTCCAAATCGATGCTTTCGACCAGGCGCAGGTCCTCGCGCAGTCGATCCACCAAACGGCTCCGGCGCCCCTCGGCCAGCACGGTGGTGATCAGATCGGCCCCCATCACGGCCTGCAAATCGGCGGCTGGGGCCATGGGCCAGAGCATCAACAGCCGAGCTGACTCCAGCCGAGGGATGGCGATCTGGTGTTCGCCGCTTTGCACATGCAGGGGTTGGCGCGGTGGGGCCTCGGCTGCGACGTCAAGATTCCCTAGGGCGCTAGCCGCCGCAGCTGCTGCCCCATCCCATCCCTGTAGTTGGCCGCTCACGGCCAGCACGCAGCGGTTGGCTCCGTAGAGCCTGCGGTGGAATTGGCGCATCGCCTCGGGCTGGTGGCCCAGCAGGGCCTCGCGACGGCCCAGGATCGGCTGGCCATAGGCGTGGTCGTTGCAGGCCAGCCTGAGCAGGTGTTGGAACGCCACCTCATCGGGTTGGTCTTCGCTCTGGGCCAGTTCCTCCAGCACCACCTGGCGTTCCATGGCGAAGGCTTCGTCGTCCAGACGGGGCTCAAGCACCAGCTCCAGCAGCAGGGAGAGCGCCTCCGGTGCTGCGGCTTGGGGAATCAAAACGTGGTAATGCACGTCGTCGAAGCCCGTGGCCGCGTTGCTCTGGCCGCCGAGGGCTTCGACGCGCTGATCAAATTCCCCCGCCGCCAGGGTGCGGCTGCCCTTGAACACCATGTGCTCCAGAAAATGGGCCATGCCACTTTCTTGAGGTGTTTCAAACAGGCTCCCGGCTCGGCACCAGAAGTCCAGGCAGACCAGGGGGGCGTTGTCCATGGCCAGACAGACCACCTGGGCCCCGTTGCTGAGCCGATGGTGTTTCGGATCGCCGAGGCCGGGCAGCAGGGGAAGGGAAGCAGCCAGGGGCAAGACGACATGCGTGGCAGGATCTGCATTCTGCTGGCTTCTGGATCCAGGTGAGCGCTGCACCCAACCCATCTGCTGCTTCTTCTGCTATCCCTTCGGGCGCCCCGGCTCAGGGGAGCCTCCCCGCTAGCGGCGGGCTCCATCCGCTCGTGGATGCCCTGGCTGAGCGCATCCGCAGCTGTTGGTCCACGCTGCCGGATCTGGCACCGCTCATGATCGCCCCCGATCTGGAGGCCATCAGTGGCAGCCTCGATGGGGAGGCGCTGTTCATCCGCAATGAACTGCGCCAGTGCCGCGGTCTACGCAAACTGCACCTCGAAACAGCCCGGCTTGGGGCCGGGCTCCAGATCCTGCACTGTGTGCTGTTCCCCGATCCTCGCTTCGACCTTCCGGTGTTTGGGGCCGACATCGTGGCGGGCCCGGCCGGGGTGTCGGCGGCGATCGTGGATCTCTCCCCCGTAACCGACGCCCTGCCTGAGCGGATTGCCCAGGGGCTAGCGGCCAAAACCGACCATCCCTACAGCCAGCCGCGGGAGCTGCCCCCCTGGGGCTCGATTTTTTCTCCCTACGTGCGTTTTGTGCGCCCGACATCGCCTGTCGAAGACGGTTGGTTTGTGGAGGAGGTGGCTGAATGTCTTGGGGTGTTGGCGGAGGCCGTTTCCAGCGCTGAACCGCAGGCTGCTGACGATCCCGCTACGGTTCGCCGCTGGCAGGGTCAACTCCGCTATTGCAGGCAACAGAAGCAAAACGACAAGACCCGCAGGGTGCTGGAGAAAGCCTTCAACCCCCAATGGGCCGACCGCTACATCGAAGAGCTCCTCTTCGACGACCCGCCGGCGCTGCCAGCGTGATGGCGGCCTTCAGGCGTCGTCCATGGGCCTGGATGGGGGCCGGGCTGGCTGGGCTGGCTGGGCTGCTGATCGTCGGTGCTCTGGTGCTGCGCCCCAAGCCCCCGGTGCGCCCGGTGCCCAAGCTGCAGCCGGTGCAACAACGGCTTGAAGAACCGGTCTCCGCCCTTGGACGGCTGGAACCTGCCGGAGATGTGCGGAAGCTGGCTGCTCCGGTCTCAGCCATGGGCGGTAGCCCTCGGCTTTCCGAGCTGCTGGTGCAGGAGGGTGATGCGGTGCAACGCGGGCAGCTGCTTGGCACCTTTGACAGCCGGCCGGGTTTGTTGGCCGACCAGGCGCTGCTGGAGACCCGCCTCGCCAACATCACGGCCCAGCTGCAATTGCTCGAGCGCGACACCAGCCGCTACCGGCGGTTGGCCAGAAGTGGTGCTACCCCCTCGGGTGATCTCGACAATCGCGAAATCAAGTTGATCGATCTGCGCGGGCAACGCGTGCAGGTGCAGGCCCAGCTGGTGAAGCTGCGGACGGATCTGGTGCAGAGCGAACTGCGCTCCCCCATCTCGGGCACCGTGCTGCGGGTGCTGGCCCGCTCGGGGGAACGGCCCGGCAGCGACGGCATCCTGGAACTGGGGGCCACCGATCAGATGGAGGCCATCGCTGAGGTGTACGAGAGCGACATCGGTCGGGTGCATCTGGGCCAACGGGTCACGCTCACGAGTGAAAACGGCGGCTTCGCAGGCACCCTGCAGGGGCAGGTGATTCGAATCAGTCCCCAGGTACGCCAACGCCAGGTGTTGTCCACCGATCCCACCGGCGACGCCGATGCCCGGGTGGTGGAGGTTCGCCTGGCCCTCGATCCTGCATCGATGTCCCGGGTGAAGCGCTTGGCCGGGCTCAAGGTGATCGCCCGCTTCCAGCCTTGAGAGCGCTCCATTGGCTGGGTGGCTGGCTCCAGGCCCGTTGGGCGGCGCGCCGGATTCCCCTGGCCTGGCTGCTGCTCACGCGTCAACCGGTGCGACTGGCCGTTGCCCTGGCGGGCATCAGCTTCGCCGGAATTTTGATGTTCATGCAGCTGGGATTTCGCGATGGTTTGTTCGATGCCAGCGTCACGATTCACCGGTTGTTCGATGCGGATTTGGTGCTGATCAGTCCGCGCTCCAGCAGTTCGGTGAGCATGGCGGGTTTTCCCCGTCGGCGATTGGTGCAGGCCATGGCCGATCCAGCCGTGGCTGGCATCACGCCGGTGCACTGGTCACTGTTGCTTTGGCGCAATCCCGAGAACCGATCCACCCGTTCGATTCTGGCTTTGGGATTTGAGCCCAATGATCCCTTGTTCACCGATCCCTCGCTGGCCGCCAAGGCTGCCGTGCTGAGCCAACGCGGTCGGGTGCTGTTTGATCAGCAATCCCGCTCAGAATTTGGCCCGGTGGCGGAGTGGTTTCGTGCCGGCCGCACCGTGGAGAGCGAAATCGCTGGCAAACGCATCCGGGTGGCCGGGTTGGTGAGCCTGGGCACATCGTTTGGAGCCGATGGAAATCTGCTCACCAGCAGCGAAACCTTCCTATCCCTTCTCCCCAAAACACCGCCGGGCAGCATTGAGGTGGGTCTGATTCGACTCCAGCCAGGCACGGATCCCCAGGCAGCCCTTGCCCGCTTGCGGGCAGCCCTGCCGAAGGACGTGACGGTGTTGAGCAAACAGGGCTTTATTGATTTCGAGCAGAACTATTGGCGCACCAGCACCTCGATTGGTTTCATCTTCACCCTGGGGGCTGCCATGGGCTTTGTGGTGGGCTGCGTGATTGTCTACCAGGTGCTCTACTCCGATGTGAGCGATCACCTGCCCGAATACGCCACGTTGATGGCGATGGGCTATCCACTCAAGAGCCTGCTTGGGGTGGTGGCCCGGGAGGGTTTGCTGCTAGCGGCCTTTGGCTATCTGCCGGCCTATGGGGCTGGTCAGGGCCTGTATTGGCTGGTTCGTAATGCCACCAAGTTGCCGGTGGGGATGGATAGCGCCCGTGCCTCAACCGTCTTCACCATGATTTTGGTGATGTGCATGGGTTCGGCCACCTTGGCCATGCGGCGGCTCGCCGATGCCGATCCGGCGGAAATCTTTTGAACCTCCAAGCGTCCCCATCGCAAAAGCTTGCCGTCGAGGTGCGGGGCCTGCATCACTGCTTCGGTGCTGGGGCCAATCGCCGTCAGGTGCTCCAGGCCATTGATTGCACCGTGGCAGCAGGGGAGGTGGTGCTGCTCACTGGACCGTCTGGTTGCGGCAAAACCACCCTCCTCACCTTGGTGGGGGCCCTGCGGCAGGTGCAGCAGGGCTCGGTACGGATTTTTGAACAGGAATTGCTGGGGGCCAATCGCCGCACCCGCCAGCAGTTACGACGCCGCATCGGCATGATTTTCCAAGGCCACAACCTGCTGCGTTGCCTCACGGCAGAGCAGAACGTGCAGATGGGGGCCGATCTGCTGCCTGGCCTGGGTTACCGGGCCCGGCGTGACCAAGCCCGGGAATGGTTGCGGGCTGTGGGGCTTGGCAACCATCTAGCCCAGCTTCCCCACGACCTCTCCGGTGGCCAAAAACAACGCGTGGCCATTGCCAGGGCCCTGGCCGCCAACCCCCAGCTGCTGCTGGCCGATGAGCCCACGGCTGCCCTCGATAGCCAGACAGGCCGTGAGGTGGTGGATTTGCTCCAAGGATTGGCTCGCCAACAGGGCTGTGGCGTGCTGATGGTCACCCATGACCCCCGCATTCTCGATATTGCTGACCGTTTGCTGCGGATGGAAGACGGCCGTTTGCTCACCGTTGGGTAGGGTGGGCGTTCGCCTCACACGTTTCGTTCGCCGTCCGCATGGCCAAGCGCAGAAATCTCAAGAAGGAAAAGCAAGAGCGCAACCGCGCTTACGCCCGCAAATTCAAAAAGCGCAAACTGCGTAATGACGGCCGTGGCGAAGGTGCTGGCAATGGCGTTACCGGTACTGCCAACAACGGCGGTGCAGCCGACTGAGCCGGATCGCACCACGCACCATCACCAGCCGTAAGGCTGGGCTGAAGGGATCCTTGGGGATCCCTTTTTTGTGCCCGTCTGTGGTCTGCCCGTGCCCCAGGGCCCTTCGCTTGTCCCCGTGCCCCTAGCGCCGCCATGTTGATCAGCGTTGTCATCCCCACCTACAACCGGCTGCCGATCCTGCAGAAATGCCTGCGAGCCCTCGAGGCCCAGGTTTTAGAGGCGCCTGTGGATGGCTTTGAGGTGGTGCTGGTCGATGACGGTTCCAGCGATGACACCGTGGCCTGGGTTGAGGCTCATGCAAGCGCCTTGCCCCATGTGCGGCTGATCCAGCAGAGCCATGGCGGACCTGCCCAGGGGCGCAACCGCGGTGTGGCGGAGGCCAAAGGCGACGTGATTGTGTTCATCGACAGTGATCTCGTGGTGACACCAGGGTTCCTGGTGGCCCATGGTCGAGCCCTTGAGCGCCAATGGCAGCGCACGGGCCATCGCCGTTGCTTCACCTACGGAGCTGTCATCAATACGGCCAATTTCGACAATCCCACCAGCGAACCCCACAAGCTGCGGGATGTGTCCTGGGCCTATTTCGCCACCGGCAACGTGGCCATCGATCGCCAGATCCTGGAGGCCGCGGGTCTCTTTGATACGCGCTTCCATCTCTATGGCTGGGAGGATCTGGAGCTGGGTGAACGGCTTCGCCGCCTGGGGGTGGTGCTGGTGCGATGCCCGCAAGCAGCTGGCTACCACTGGCATCCACCCCTAAGCCTGGAACAGATTCCCGACCTGATCCGGGTCGAACAGGAGCGGGCAGCGATGGGATTGGTGTTTTTTCGCAAGCACCCCACCTGGCGCGTGCGCTTGATCATTCAGTACACCCGGCTGCATTGGTTGTTGTGGGAAGTGCTCACCCTCGGCGGCCTGCTCAACGAACGAAGCCTCAAGCCCCTGCTTGGTTGGTTGATTCGCCGCGGCCAGGCTGGCTGGGCGATGGAGGTGCTGCGGCTGCCGCTCAATCGCCTTGGGGTCAGAGCGCTGTATCGGCAGGCCAGAACCACGGTTTGGTAGTTTGCTTCGGTCCCTACACACCGCACACCTGCGTGTTTCGGGTGACTTGAACGACCATTCAGGGGTCATTGAGCTTGTCTCAACTTGACCTGGAGCTTGTCTCCACCTG
>CAYFKI010000004.1:13996-18315 GCA_964343525.1 uncultured Cyanobium sp. | reverse complement strand
AACCCTCAACCAACTCCTCACCGAGATGGATGGTTTCGAGGGCAACAGCGGCATCATCATCATTGCCGCCACCAACCGGGCCGATGTGCTCGATTCGGCGCTGCTGCGTCCTGGCCGCTTCGACCGCCAGGTGCAAGTGGATGTGCCCGATATCAAAGGTCGCCTGTCGGTGCTGAAGGTGCACTCCCGCGACAAAAAACTGGCCGACGACGTGAGCCTCGAGGCCATTGCCCGCCGCACCCCTGGTTTTTCTGGTGCTGACCTGGCCAACCTGCTCAACGAAGCCGCCATCCTCACGGCCCGTCGCCGCAAGGAAGCCACCAGCCTCGCTGAGATCGATGACGCCGTCGATCGGGTGATCGCTGGGATGGAGGGCAAACCCCTCACAGACGGCCGCAGCAAGCGCTTGATCGCCTATCACGAAGTGGGCCACGCCCTGGTGGGCACGTTGGTGAAGGCCCACGACCCTGTGCAAAAGGTGACCCTGATCCCCCGTGGTCAGGCCCAAGGCCTCACCTGGTTTTCACCGGATGAGGAGCAAATGCTCGTGAGCCGCGCCCAGTTGCGTGCGCGGATCATGGGAGCCCTTGGGGGCCGAGCAGCCGAAGATGTGGTGTTCGGTTATGCCGAAGTCACGACCGGAGCTGGCGGTGACATCCAGCAGGTGGCCTCCATCGCCCGCCAGATGGTGACGCGCTTTGGCATGAGCGATCTGGGTCAGGTGTCGTTTGAAGCGGGCAATCAGGAAGTGTTCCTCGGCCGGGACCTCATGACCCGCAGCGATGGCTCCGATCGGCTGGCCAGCAAAATCGATGACGCTGTGCGCGAGATCGTTCAGAGCTGCTACGCCGAAACCGTGAATCTGGTGGCTGAGCACCGCGCTTGCATGGATCGGGTGGTGGAATTGCTGATCGAAAAGGAAAGCCTCGATGGCGATGAATTCCGCGCCATCGTGGCCGAATTCACCACGATCCCTGAAAAGGAGCGCTTCTCCCCGCTGCTCACAGAATCCAGCGCTAGCTGATTCCTTTCCCAGCACGATCGATCAAGCCCGGCTCACCAAGCCGGGCTTTTTGTTGCCCGTCAACCCTGTGCCTGGGAACGACGGTTGCGGCAGCGCTCGGAGCAGTAGATCACCGCATCCCAGACCGAGGCCCACTTCTTACGCCAGGTGAAAGGACGGCCGCACACCGGGCAAAGCTTGGAGGGGCGCAGGCTGGGCGGCAACCCTTTGCCTCCGCTAGCCAGCGGTAATGGGGACGCACTCGAGCCACGACCCGACGGATCGGGATCCCGCTGCCGCTGGCGTCCCAAGTCCCCTGCTCAGAGGGGACGCACGGGGCGCTTGTCGATCACCTTGTCGATCAGGCCGTATTCCACAGCCTCAGCCGGCGACATGAAGAAGTCGCGATCGGTGTCTTCCTCGATGCGGGGCAGGGGCTGGCCGGTGCGGTCGGAGAGCTCCTGGTTGAGCTTCTTCTTGAGGTAGAGGATTTCGTCGGCCTGGATGCGAATGTCGCTGGCCTGACCACGGGCCCCACCCAGGGGCTGGTGGATCATGATCCGCGAGTGGGTGAGGCTGCTGCGCTTGCCCTTGGCGCCTGCACAGAGCAGAAACGCTCCCATCGAGGCCGCCAGGCCTACGCAAACGGTTTGCACATCGGGCTTGATGTGCTGCATGGTGTCGAAGATTCCGAGGCCGTCGTACACCGAACCCCCGGGGGAATTGATGTACATGAAGATGTCCTTTTCGGGATCCTCGGCTTCGAGGAACAACAGCTGGGCCACGACCCGATTGGCAGATTCGGCCGTGACGGGTTCGCCAAGAAAAATGATCCGCTCCCGGAGAAGCCTGGAATAAATGTCAAACGCGCGCTCGCCCCGACCCGACTCTTCAATGACGATCGGGATCATGGGGCGGGCAAGGAAACTGGGCCGATCTTACTGAGGATGGCCCGCTAGGGTCGCTCCACCCGTGGACGATTCAGCGTGGGCCAGGCTCTCACCGTTGCCGATAGCAAACGCGCCTTCCACAAGGCCTTCCCCTATGTGATTGCGCCCCTCTACCGACGCATGGTGGATGAGCTGCTGGTGGAATTGCACCTCCTCAGTCGCCAGGCCGGCTTCCAGAGCGACCCCGTGTTTGCCTGCGGCCTGATCCAGGTGTTTGAGGGCTTTGCCAAGGGGTACCGGCCAGAACAGCACCGCGATGCCCTATTCGCCGCCCTCTGCTCAGCCTCGGGCTTCGATGCCCAGGCCCTGCGGCAGCAACGGGATGGGGCCGTCGCCGCCATGGGTCGCCACAGTGTCGACGACGTCAAACAATGGGTGGCCCAGCAGGGCCAAGGGGCACCGCAACCGGTGGCCGCCTCCCTCGCGAGCATTCAACGCCCTGATTTCCACTATTCACGCCTCATGGCGGTGGGTCTGCTGAGCCTGCTGGAGCAAGCCCAGGGAGCCAATGGCATGGACCCCGCCACCCTGCGCGGCTACGCCCACGATCTGGGCTGCGCCATGGGCCTGTTGCGGGAGCGGCTCGACAAAGACATCAGCCTCTATGCCTCCAACCTGGAAAAAATGGCCCAGGCCGTGGAGTTGATGGAAGAAACCGTGGCAGCGGATCGGCGCAAACGGGAACGCAGCCAGCAGGAACGCTCCGAAGCTAAGGAGAGCGATCCCAGCGAAGGACTCCCGTCAGCTGGCTGAGGGGTTGATGCGGTTGGCCCATGGCTGTGAAGGCCAACTGGCTGGCGCGCTGCACGAGCTGGGGCATCTCCGGCGGTAGGAGGCCAAGGGCGGCCAATTGGTTGGGCCGCAGGCTCAGCTGGATCGGTGCATTGGCAGCCGGCGGGGTGGTTTGGGGCCCAATCGGGGGCTCTGGGCCGAGATAGAGCAGCAATTGGGGTTCGGTCCCAGGGCGCTGCACCCAGCGCCAGCCCCCCACCACTTGACCGTCATCCCGGCTCCAGCGGGCGGTGGGGAACTGGGCGGCCCGGATGGCCGAGGCCGGCGATTGCAAGGCTGGAGCCCCATCGCTGAGGCCCTGATCGAGCAGGGGCTGACGCCAGCCCTTCAGCATCCCGATCCAGCCAGGGGCATGGGCTCCCACCGCCAACTGCAGGGTGAGACCAGCCTGAAAGGGCCCCTTGGGCAGGGCATGCAGGGCCAGCACAAAAGGGGTCTGGCGCAGCAAAGCCAGCTGGCTTTCGCCAACGCCATAGCGCTGGGCCAAAGGATCGCGAATCAGCTGACGGGCCAGCAGAGCCGACAGCAGAGGATCGAGCGACGGCCCGCGCACCACCAGCAGTTGCGCGCCCACCAGGGGTGGCGGCAGGCGTTGATCACCTCCAGGCTGGGGATCTGCCAAGTAGCCGGGTGTGGCGGTGGCCTCCCCCGAGAGGGCGAGCTGGTCTCCTTCGATCGCCAGAGCCAGACAGCCCTGCTGGACGTGCTGCAGCAGGGGGGCCACGGGGCCGGCGATGGCGCCCAAGCCCGCCGCATTCCAGTACACGGCCTGCTCCTGTTGCAGGCGACGAAGGCAGCGTTGGTCTAGGCCGCGGCTCTGGCGCTGCTTGAGCCGCAGTTCCCCCTCCAGCAAGCGCTGGGAGAGGGGATCAGGGGCAAGCACCAGCAGGTCGTCGACCTTGAGGCTGTTGGCGGGTAACTGGGTGCGCGCCGACTCCGGCAAGGCAGCCAGGGGCAGGGCGAGGTAGGGCCCGCCATCGCCGTGCTCCGCCCAGAACTGCCACCACAGCCGTTGGCGACTCCACACCTGAAGCGCCAGGGTTGGGCCCAGACGCTGCTGCCAGATCTCTGGCACCGCCAGCCGGGGGGCGGCTGGAAACGACTGCAACAGCGAAACCTGGCTGAGCAGCCGCTCCAAACCCGCAGCATGGCCCCGCGGAAACACCGCTAACAGGAGAGCAGGCAATCCAATCAGGCCGGCCAGCATGGCCGCCGTGGCCCTGAGTTGGAGCGGAGCCTGCAGACGCATCAGGCAGGAAACCTAGGAGTTGCCAGGCTTGGCAAAGGCGCGTTTGGAACTGGAAGCCTTCGAATCGCCTGGCTTGGAGCTGACCCCCTTGCTGCTAGCCCGCTTGGCAACAGCCACCGGTCCATCGGCAGCCTTACGCCGGCGCCGATCCCGCCATTCGATCGTGGAGAGGTAAATCACCCCGCCACTCACAAACACAAGCAGCAGGACCGCGATTCCTGAGAGCAGTTGCGCGCTGGAAACGAGTTGCGGGCTGGAAACCAGTGGCGCGTTGGAAACGGGCAGTTCAGTCAAGTGACATCAATCAGCCAACAGAGACAGGCAG
>CAYFKI010000004.1:2409-13896 GCA_964343525.1 uncultured Cyanobium sp. | reverse complement strand
GTTGGAAACGGGCAGTTCAGTCAAGTGACATCAATCAGCCAACAGAGACAGGCAGTCAAGAGAGACGGGCTGCCAAAAGAAAAGGCCAGTGGAAAGACACAGCGCCTGGATCAGGCCAGGGGAGAGGCCTCTCAACCGGCTCCAAGACGGGATCAGAAGCTGATGCTGTTGTCGCCGTGACGGCCCCACACCACCATGGCGATCGAGAAGGTAAACAGGGCGGCCAGCGATGCCCAACCTGCGGTGATCAACATGGGATCCACAAAAAGCTCCGCGCACTTTACCTAGGGTGGAAGCCCCCGCGTTGGCCCCAGCCATGCCCGCTTCTGCGGCCAGTTCCTCGCCGACGGCCGTTCAAGAACGGCAGCGCGTGCGCCAGAGCTACCCCAATTTCAAGGTGGTGGTGCTCAATGACGACGTCAACACCTTCCAGCACGTGGTGGAGTGCCTGGTGCGCTACATCCCGGGCATGCAGAGCGACCAGGCCTGGGAGCTCGCCCACCGCATCGATCAAGAGGGCGTCGCCGTGGTGTGGTGCGGCCCCCAGGAACAGGCCGAGCTCTATCACCAGCAGCTAGGGGCTGAGGGGCTCACGATGGCCCCCCTGGAACCCGCCTAGGAGCCGCCCATGGGACGGGTGGTGATCACCCACAGCACCTACGTGGAAGGGCTGATTCCCTTGCTGCGGCGGCTGGCCAACGAGCCCGGCATCGACACGGTGACGCCTGCCGTGATCAGCCGGGTGAAGGGACGCAGCCCGGACCTACGCCTGCGGGTCTCGGCTCCGATCACCGGAGGGCACAAGTTGGTGGCCAGGCGCGGCAGCAGCGCCCAGGAGGTGTTTGTGGTGACGAACTGGAGCAAGGAGCAGCTGCAACAACAACTGGATCACTGGCTGGCCTCGGGGGATTGAAAGGCCCGCTCCATCACTGCCGGAGTGCGAAACAGCGCAAAGGCTCCTCCATCCCGGAACCAGGCTTCTCCGGCAAGGCTCACCGAATCGAGCTTGAGCTGCCAACGGGAACGCAAATAGGCGAGGTAGTCGTCCGGGTTGGTTTGGGGGGCCTGCCAGTGCACCACCGCAAAAGCCTGGGCGCGAATCCGCAGCACCCCCTCCGCCGACTCCTGCACATCCTCATCCAGCAAAAAGGTGCGGAAGCGCTGGAGAGGCACCCCCAGCGCCACAGCTGTTGTCTCCAGGGGGTATTTGCGTAGGTAGAGCGTGCGAGCCCTTGCGAACAGGGGACTCGGTGCCACCGAGAGCAACGACACAAAAGCCTGCTGAAACGTTGCCATGGCATGGAAAGCCCGGGCAGCGGGCATGGCCTGCGATCCACAATGCCCCCTTGCGTCCCTGAGCCGATGTCCCTCTCCCCTGAGCAGATGCGCCCGGTGTTGGCCGATGCCCTGCACTGGCGCTACGCCACCAAGGTGTTTGACCCCTCGCGCCGGATCGAGGCCGCTACCTGGGCAGCGCTGGAGGAGAGCCTGGTGATGAGTCCCTCCAGTTATGGGCTCCAACCCTGGAAGTTTTTAGTGGTTACAAACCCTGAGCTGATGGCCGAACTGCGGCCCCACTCCTGGAACCAAAGCCAGATCACCGATTGCTCCCACCTGGTGGTGTTTCTGGCGGAGCGCACGATCGGGGCTCTTGAAGCTGATCGGTTGATCAACGCCATCGCCACCACCCGAGGGGTGGAACCCGATTCGCTGGCCTTTTATCGCGGCATGATCGAGAAGGACCTGATCAACGGTCCCCGCAGCCAACAGATCGGCCAATGGGCCAGCAATCAGGTGTACATCGCCCTCGGGGGCTTCATGACGGCGGCGGCGCTGCTGGGCGTGGATACCTGCCCGATTGAGGGCTTCTCGCCCGTCGAGTACGACCGGATCCTGCAGCTGGATGGCACGGGCTACCGCAGCTCGGTGGTCTGCGCCGCCGGCTACCGCGACCCCAGCGACAAGTACGCCAGCCTGGCGAAGGTGCGCTACCCAGCCAGTGAACTGATCGAGCACCGCTGAAAGGGCTCGATCGAGGGAAGAAAGAGGGTGAACCGCTGTGCCGTTTTGCCCCAGTGTTCGACCTGGCAGAACCAGAAGGGGGGTCAAAGGCGGGGCGCCATTTCCGGCTACAAGGCCGGCCTACGTTGCCGTCGCTGCAGACCCCCCATGTCGAAAGAGAGTCAGATCAGAAAACTGTAAAAGGCAGTCACCAACACAGCAGTCCGGGATCACCTTAAGGGGATCAACCCGGCAACGGCCAGATGTGGCGCACCTGCTGCAGTCGCTCCATCGCCTGCTGCTGCCGCTGCTGCTGTGTCTCGCCATCCAGCAGCAGGGTGATGTGGCCCAGCTTGCGGCCAGGGCTGGATCCATGTTTTCCGTACCAGTGCAGGTTGGCGCCCGGTAGGGCCGCCAGTTCAGCGCGCTGGGGCCCGTAATCAGACGGGGAGTACTCAAAACCGAGCAGATTGACCATCAGGGCCCCTGGCACCTGCAGCCCCACCGGGCCCATCGGCAGGCCCGCCGCAATGCGCAGCTGCTGCTCGAACTGACTGGTGAACGACGCCTCAATCGTGACGTGGCCGGAATTATGGGTGCGGGGGGCAATTTCATTCACCTGCAAACCCGCCGGGCCATAAAAAAGCTCGATCGAGAGCACCCCCTCGTATTGCAGGGCCGTCAGCAAGGAGGCCGCGATGTTGCGGGCAAACGCCTGCACCGCATGGGGCACCGCCGCTGGGGCCAACACCCAGTCGCAGACCTGGTGGTGTTGATGGGTTTGTACCAGGGGATAACACTGCACCTGCCCCTGGGAGTCGCGGCAGGCCAATTGGGAGAGCTCCAGCTCAAAGGCCACAAAGGCTTCGAGAATCCAATCGCTGGGCACAACCCGCTCGAGCAGGGCATCGAGATCGGCCTGCTGCTCCAGCAGGGCCGTGCCCTTGCCGTCATAACCACCCACCGCAGCCTTGGCCATCAAGGGGAAGGCCATCCCCTTGGGCAACACCCCATCCTCGGGCAGATCACACCAGGCGGGGGTGGGCAAAGCGAGGCGTTGGAGCAATTGGCGCTGGTGGCGCTTGCAGACCAACGGGGCCAGGGCCTCAAGGCTGGGGATGAACAGCACCCCTTCCTCCGCAAGCGGAGCTAGGGCCTCCAAATCGACCCATTCGTTCTCAAAGGTGATCACTTCTGAGCGTTCGGCCAAGGCCCGGGTGGCGGGCAGATGGCGAAGATCGGCCTGCACCACCGATGCCGCAAGTGCACAGGCTGGATCCGTTGCGCTGGGCGTTTGCACGTGCAGCGCGATGCCAAGGGGCTGGGCAGCCTCGGCCAGCATCCAGGCCAACTGGCCCCCGCCCACCACACCGATCGCTTGCCGGGGAGTCAACAGACCACGTGCCAATCAACCAATTTGGCATCCGCCGGATTGCAGCTCTGAGAGCCCGGGCCGCCGGAACAGGCCATTGAGGTAATGGCGAACCACGGCCGGATCCTTACTCCCCTGCTGAAACAAAAAACCCGCCACCGCCGACTGCATCAACCGGTATTGATCCCACTCCGGATGGGCCTCAATAAACGCCACCATCGCCTGGAAGAGATCTTCCGGGAACTGGTTTTCCACACTCACATGAACCGCCATCGAATCCGGTGACCCCGCCATTCAGCCCAATCCCCTCAACACCCCGCCATCAGGCCACAGAAAGGCGGTTGCCGTCAAAGGCCTCCAACAAACCAAGACCCGGGCCGTCTCAGCGCAAGAACTCAGCCACTGCAGGGGTTGTTGCCTCTGGCGGGGGCACTGGTGACCCATCCCAGAGGCACTGACTGGGGCTGTCAAGCGGAAAACACTTTTCCCAGAAGCTGGTTCACCGGCCCTGAAACAGCTGGCATGTGGCGCCGAACCGTTGTGGGAAAGCTGGGGAAAACAAGCGGCCTTGGGGTTGGGATTTCGTTGGTGAGCGCTGCTGATCCGTGCTCTCAAGACGGCAAGCAATCCCAATCAATCCAAACGGGGCAGCCAAAGCGTCGCCAAACCAACTTGACGAAACGGCCGATGAAACGCTCGCCACAACGCAACAGCTGACAAACCCGGCGGCGCGATGCATGGTGAAGCCATGGACGACTTTTATGCCGATCGCCGGGCCGAGCTCCAGGACGAGTTGGCGGCGATTTATCGCGCGGCCCAACGGGCCGGCGCCAGGGGCCCCCGGGATTTAGGTCCCTGGCTTGAGCCCCTCACCAAGCTGCTGCGTCAGCTCAAGGCCATCGAGGGCCAACCCAATCCCCAGGAACGGTTTGAGGCCGATCCTTAGGCCACTCCCCGATCCGCCGCAAACACAAAGCGAATCAGACTGAGCAGCAACACGATCAGAAACAGGGCCAGCCCGAGGGTGCAGGCATAGCTGATCTCGAGTTCCGAAAAGGCCTGGTCGTACACGTAATAGACCAGCGTGCGGGTGGCATCCGCCGGTCCGCCCTGGGTCATCAGGTAGACCTCTTCAAACACCTTGGTGGCCGCAATCGCGGAGATCACCGCCACCAGGGTGATGTAGGGCCGAAGCAGGGGCAGGGTGATGTCGCAGTGCTTGCGCCAACCTTCGCTGCCATCGAGGGACGCCGCTTCGTAGAGATCGGCCGAGATTCCCTGCAGGCCCGCCAGGAAAATCACCATGTAGTAGCCGAGCCCTTTCCACAGGGTCACCACCATCACCGAGGGCAGGGCCAACAGGGGGGAGGTGAGAAAGCCAATGGCCGTGAAGTGGTCGCCGAGCAGAGCTCCGAGCCAGCCATTGATCAGGCCGTTTTCGGCATAAATCCAGCGAAAGGCGATGGCCGCCACCACGATCGAGACCAGCACCGGGGTGTAAAAAGCGGCCCGAAACCAGTGGATCCCCGGCAGCTGGCGGTTCACCAACACCGCCAACACCAGGGCACCCAACACCACGGGCGGCACCACGCCAACCAAATAGAGCAGGGTGGTGCCCACCACCTTGAAAAACATGGGGTCCGCCAGCAGACGGCGCACGTTGGCCAGGCCCACGAACCGCAGCGGCTCAGCCACATCCAGGCCCGCCTGGGTGAAACTCATCACCAGGGCCATGGCCGCCGGAATCAGCACCGAAAGGCCGATCAGCACCAGGGCCGGGGCCAGGAATCCCCAGGCCGTGCGGCTGCGGTGACTGGCGGGGGCAGGCATCTCAAAAGCGGCACGGGGATCCACCTACATTCGCTCAATCCCAGGGATTCGCATGAACCCAACGCTCAAAGGTGTGGCCTACGTGAGCATCTGGGTGCTGCTCTGGGGGACGGGCGCCTCCGTGGCCGACGCGGTGCTGTTGGAAAGGGCGGCCTACGAAGCAGGCAGCCTCGGCCAGGCCGTCACCTTTGCCTCCTATGGCATGGCCGCCGTCGTGCTGGCGGTGCGATTGTCCAAACGGTTTCTGGCCCCCCGCGACTAGCCGGCCCCTCCAGGGGCGGCGGCCGTAGTCTCCACCCACCTGTTGCCAGTTTCAGGGCCGAAGCGATGACGGTGACCCCGGCACTGCAAACCATTTCGGTGCAGCTCAGCACCAACCCCTATCCCGTGGTGATCGGCGAGGGGGGCCTCAAAGAGCTGGGCCCACAGATCGCAGCCCAAGGGATCAAGTCGGGCACCAAGGTGTTGGTGGTGACCAATGCCGTGGTGGAAGGCCACTACGGCAGCGCCGCCTTGCGCAGCCTGGAGGCGGCAGGTTTTGAGCCGACGCTGCTGGTGGTGGAAGCCGGCGAGGCCCAGAAAACGCCCGCCACCGTGGCGCAGATCCACGATGCCGCCTTCCACCAGAAACTCGAGAGGAGCTCGTTGATCGTGGCCCTCGGGGGCGGCGTGGTGGGCGACATGGCTGGCTTCGCGGCCGCCACCTGGCTCCGGGGCATCGCCGTGGTGCAGGTGCCCACCACCTTGCTGGCCATGGTGGATGCCTCGATTGGCGGCAAAACCGGGGTGAACCATCCGGGCGGCAAAAACCTGATCGGCGCCTTTCACCAACCCAAGCTGGTGCTGATCGACCCCGCCACCTTGGCCACCCTGCCAAGGCGGGAATTCAGGGCTGGGATGGCCGAGGTGATCAAGTACGGAATCATCGGGGATGCGGGACTGTTTGATCAGCTCGAGGCGGCTGCGCTGAAGGACCCAGTCGGCGGTCTTGCCAGCCAAGACGCCCTCGGTACGGCCTTCCTGCAGGAGATCCTGCGCAGTTCGGCCGGGGCCAAGGCCAAGGTGGTAGCCGCCGATGAGCGGGAAGGGGGCCTGAGGGCCATCCTCAATTACGGCCACACCCTGGGGCATGTGGTGGAGGCGCTCTGTGGCTATGGCACCTATCTGCACGGAGAAGCTGTGGCCATCGGCATGGTGGCGGCCGGTGAAATCGCCCTGGCCATGGGCCTTTGGGGCGCCAGTGAGCAGGCACGCCAAAAGGCGGTGATTGCCGCAGCTGGCCTGCCCCTGGCCTGGCCCGAGCTGGATCCAGGCGCCGTGCTCGCCTGCCTGCAGGGGGATAAAAAGGTGCGCGATGGCCGGGTTCGCTTTGTGCTGCCGACCGGCATCGGAACCGTTGAGATTCGCAGCGATGTGGAAGCCCCTGTGATCCTGGAAGCCCTCGGCCGTTGCCGGACTTGATCGGTTCCTAGGCGCAGATCCGCATCCACAGGCCCCGTTCGTCGCGTTCACCGCCGAGTTCCAGGGCCTCGCCAAGGGCGATGCGACGGGCACTCCACAGGCAGGCCAGGGCGTCGCGGATGTCATCGATGGCCAGCTGGTAGCGGGGCACGGCGCAGGCGATCTCAGCCACAAGAGCTGGAAACGACGCCTCCACCAGCGCCTGCCGCTGGGCGGCACCGGCGGCGGTTTTTTTGGCCTGGGCCATGGGCACCCCCCCATTCCACTGGGCGAAGGCGAGCTCGGGGTGCACCTCATACACCCGGGCGATCCGATCAGGTTCCTGTAGCAACAGCTGATCCAGCTGCCGGATCTTGCCCATCAGGTTGTAGGCCTGCTGGCTCAGTTTGCGGCCGCAGGCCGCCTGGGAGAGGGCGCAGGCCTCGGCATAGCTGCGCGCCGCCAGGGCTTGGCGCACCGGAGCCGGAAACACACTGCTGCGCCTCGGGCCCAGCAAGCTGCGGGCCAGTTGGTCACAGCGGCGTGGCCCCTCAGCCGAAAGGCCGATCGGCATGTCGATCGCCACCAGGCCCCAATCAACAAAGGCGGCAGCCTCGACCTCCAAGCTCCAGCTCAGATCCCGCCAACCGCCATCAGGGCCCAGGCGACCGCGTACCACCAACCAACCAGCCCGGCAGCCATCCACCCCCACCAACCAACCTTGCGAACCCGCCGCTGCCCTCAAAGCTCGCCGGCATCAGGATCCAGGGCCACCTCCAAGGTGGTGAGCAACAAACTCAACGCCGCCTGCCGCTCGAGCTCGGCGCCACTCACCTTGGTGATCCAGCGGTCGCAGAGATCCTGAATCTGCTGAAACAGGGCATCGCCCTGGCGCAGGTTGGCCATCACCCGCTCCACGCTCTCACCATCGGCTTCTGGCGGCAGGGCCACCACATAGCGGCGCCCGTCATCACCGATGTAGGTGAGATGGCCTTCGGCATCCACAATCGGCGCCGCGTGCGGCGTGATCGGATCGCCGGGATCCCCCAGCGGATTGGATTGGAAAGGGCTGCTCGCCATCACCACCGCACCGAAGGTCACCCCTGCCTAGGCCGGCTAGCGGTGCTTGCCAACCCATCAGCAGCCCTAACCTCTGCATTCCTTCATGGGCAGGGCCATGGCACGGCTAGCGGTTACCGGTGCCTCGGGCAAAACCGGCTGGCGCGTGGTGGAGGAAGCCCTCCGGCGGGGCCACCAGGTGCGGGCCATCGTGCGGGCCAACTCCGTTGTGCCCCCTGGGCTTGAAGGGGCCGACATCTGCCGGCTCAGCTTGGGCACCACCGAGGCACTGCACGCGGCGCTCACGGGGTGCGATGCCCTGGTGATCGCCACGGGTGCGCGGCCGTCGGTGGATCTCACGGGGCCCATGAAGGTGGATGCCTTTGGCGTGCGTGACCAACTGCGCGCCTGCCAAGCCGTGGGCCTCCAGCGGGTGGTGCTGGTCAGCTCCCTGTGCGCTGGTCGCTGGAAGCATCCGCTGAATTTGTTCGGCTTGATCCTGGTGTGGAAGCGGCTTGGAGAGCGGTGGCTTGAGCAGAGCGGCCTCGCCTGGACCATCGTGCGCCCAGGCGGACTGAGTGAGAACGAGGCGGACCTGGAGCAACAGGGCATCCGCTTTAGCGGCCCCGATCAACAGCAAAGCAGCAGCATCCCCCGCCGCCTTGTGGCCCGGGTTTGCCTGGATGCCCTCGAAACACCAGCCGCCATCGGCGAAATCATCGAGATCACGAGCAGCCCAGCCCTTTCTCCCCAATCCCTCAGCAGCTGGTTGGCGGCCCAGGCGGCCTAAGAAAGCGTGGCAACGCAGGTTCCTCTAGCCCCAGCCCACGGCCAAAGGCCATCCAGCGAAACTCCCCCAGGCCTGCCGGATCCACCAGCCGCAGCAAGCTTTCGCGCCGGGCCAGAGCCATGGCCAGATCGGCCGGATCCAGCTGCTGCAGCCCATGCAGCCGCTGGGCCAAGCCAAGGGCCAGCAGGGCTTCTCCCTGGCGGCACTGGCCAAGGGGCTGCCAGCCGCAGTGTTTGGCATCGTTTTGCAGGGCGTCAAGGCAGAGGTGGGCGGTGAGATCCCAGTGGCCGGGCTCGGCGAGGGGATCGGCGCTGGCTGTCTGCTGGCGATAGGCCATCAAGGTGCCCTGGGATCGCTGGTTGGCGTAGTAACGCCAGGCCTCGAGGGCGTAATCCACCACCAACAAAAAGCCCTGCGCCAGCGCTCCGCCGCAAGCGGCCAACCAGGGCTGCACGCCGCTGTGCCATTCGCTGCACCAGCCCGGAAGGCGATGGGGATTGGGCACCAGCAGCCCATAGGGTTCGAGTTGGGCGAGTTGCTCGGGGCTGAGTGGTTCCCCGGGCGCAAGCCGAAGACTGAACCCCTGCGATGGATCGCCTTGGAGCCGCACCACTTGCTGGCGCCAGAGCGCCCCGTCCCATTCGATCCGCTCCACCGGCAGGGCATCGAGCACCTCATGGGCCAGCACCACCCCGCGCACCGGAGCCTGGGCCAGCTCGTCGAAGCTCGCCCAGCGCACCGGGATCGGGCAATCCACCAGCCTTTGGCGTTGCCGCTCAGCCATGCCCCGGTTGGGCTCCACCAACACCAAATCCAGCCGGTTGGCCAGGCCGGGGCATTGATCCACCAGGGAGTTAGCCAGATCCAGGGCCAGGCTCCCCTCCCCCGGACCGGTTTCGACCAGGCAAAGACGGTCGGCGGACTCCTGCGGCCAATGGCCGAACCACTCCACCAGCTGGGGCGTCAAGAGGGCGGCGAAATCCGGGCCCAGGGAGGGCGATGTGGCGAAATCACCCGTGGGACCCACCCGCAGGCGGCCCGTGGCATAGGCACCCACCTGGGGGTCGTGCAACACCCACTGCATGTAGGTGGCAAAAGGCACCGACCCACCGGCCGCGACCAACCGTTGCGCCAGCCAATCCGGCACCGCAGGCGCCGAAGGGAGGCTGGGGTTGGGGGGCTCGTTCACGGCAGCAGCGCCAGGTCAGGGAGAATGCCCGCACATCGAAGCAGGGGCATGGGTGAGGTCGCCAGACGCTGGGGGGCAAACCCTTGGGGTGCCAGGAGCCTGGGGTTGCTGGTGGGCCTGGTGGTGCTCCTCCTTGGGCTGGCAACGCCTGCCTGGGCCTACGACAACCCCGACCTCTTACCCGATCACCCAACGCCGGTGATCGATCTGGCCAAAATCCTCACCGATGGCCAGCGCACCAGCCTGGAAAAGGAACTGACCGACTTTGAGGCCAGCAGTGGGTGGAAATTGCGCGTGCTCACCCAGTACGACCGCACCCCAGGCCAGGCGGTGAAAACCTTCTGGAACTTGGATGAACGCAGCCTGCTGTTGGTGGCTGACGAGCGCGGCGGCAACCTGCTCAATTTCAACGTGGGGGATGCCCTGTTTGCGTTGATGCCACGCACCTACTGGGTGGAGTTGCAAACGCGCTACGGCAACCAGTACTACGTCCGCGACCACGGCCAAGATGGGGCCATCGAGGGTGCCCTCCAGGCCGTTGAAACCTGCCTCGAGCAGGGCGGCTGCCAGGTGGTACCTGGCCTACCCCGGGAGCAATGGCTGCTCACCCTCTCCACCTCGGTGCTGGGCGGCCTGGTGGTGGGCTTTGCCGCTTACCCGCGCAAGGAAGGACGCACGGTGGAATGGGCCTGGGTGCTGCTGCTCTCGCCCCTGTGGTTGATCCTGTTTGGAGCCCTGGGGTTGGGGCCGATCCTCACCCGCACCCAGGATCTGCTGCCGGTGTTGCGCAACAGCCTGGGCTTTGTGGGCGGTATCGCCGTGGCCTATCTAGTAGCCCAACAAACCGTGGGCAAAGAGCGGTTCAAGAACGCCGATCAGGGCTAGGGGGATTAGCGCTAGAGCGGATCAGCGCCCGAGCTTTAGGGAAGCTTCTGGAGTGCTTCGACCCGGCACCGCAGGGAATCGGCGGGTTCGCAGGTGGGCTCCTCCGCCTTGGCGATTGGTTGGGCACCGCGCAGTTGGGCCAGGTTGTCGTCGTAGAAGCGTTTGAGGGCCTGGAAGCGCTGCACGGGCTGGCCATAGAAACTGCGGCCAGCAAGGGTGGGGAAGGAGGCCCATTCCGGCGCCAAGCGGGCGGCCAGCACAGGGGTGAAGATCCCCTGGTCAACCAAGGCCAAGGCCCCGCGACGTTGGATCAAGAAGATGGCGGCCTGATCCTGCACCTCAGGGCCAAACGCCTGCAGCCCCAAGCTGCGGGAGGCCAAAGACCAGGTGAAAGGCATGAACTGATAGGCCCCAGCCGCCGCACTGGCGTACCCCGATTTACGAATCACGCGATCGGGGTGGCGCTCCAAGGTGGGCATCAAGCCACCGCCAAACATGATGCGGTAGCCAATGGCATCCCCTCCGGCCCAGGTGCCCTCGGCAAAGCGAATGGTGTTGAGCAGGGCGCGGCGCTCGGGCGTGATCGCAAACAGGGTGGGTGCCGGGGGTGGCAGCTGAAACACCAAGGTTGGGGCGGTGTCGTCGGCCTTGGCCTGGGGCAGCAACCCAGCTCCAGGCAACGGGCTAAGGACCGCAACGGTTGCGGTAGCCACGGCAGAGGCGGCGATTCCAACTATCGAGCTGGCTCGGGATACGAACAAACCGGTCAACACGAAGGACAACGATCAACTGGCCACGATCTGGTGGCCGATCAACAAAAAGGGCCGATCAACAAGGGGAGCCAATGAAAAAGACAGGGCCCCTATAGCCGGGGAGCCTGATGGCGACAACACAACTCGCGCCAAGGTGCCAAACCAAAGG
>CAYFKI010000004.1:0-2309 GCA_964343525.1 uncultured Cyanobium sp. | reverse complement strand
AGCCGGGGAGCCTGATGGCGACAACACAACTCGCGCCAAGGTGCCAAACCAAAGGCTTGGCGGCAAGGGGTGAGGCGGAAGGGATAGGTCAATTTGCCGATGAATCGGCTCCATCAGGGCCCAACCGTGCCAATCAACCAATTGCCCCTAGGGGCTGGGGCAGGTCTGCTGCAGGAACTGCACGAGGGCCGCGGCGGCCTGGTCGGCCCCGTCGCGCGGCAAAGCTCCCTGCTCAGGAGGCAGCAGTGGTTGGTCAAGTTGCCAATCACCGGCCTGCCATGCGGCCTGACTCAACAAACGATGGTGGCCATGGCGTTGCAGCGCCGCCTCCAGTACGGCCGCCTCCGCAAAGCCCTCGCGGTGCACCAGATGGATGCCAACGTCCTGGCCTAGGGCCTCACAAAACGTGCTGTAGCCAGGCTTGGTGATGATGCGCCCGCAGCGCGGCAGGATCTCGAGCGGGCGTACACCAGGCGGCAGTAAGCGGCCGTTGGGGGCTTGGGCGAGCTCAGGGGAAGACCCCACAAACCCATGCTCAGGCCAGCGGGCAAGAACGGCGGGATCGAAATCCAGGCCCAGGCCCCCAAAGCTGATCAGCACACAGCGTTCCGGATCCGCCGGCAGGTCCAAGCTGGCAGCCAGCTGCTGGGCATCGAGCCGCGGGACTCCAGCGGTAAGGCCGAGAGACACCACCGGCATGCCCCAGGGCATGGCCATGGCCAAAGGGCACTGCAGCAGCAGTTGTCCCCGCCGATAGAGCGACAGGGCCTGATCGGCATGGGGTTCAAAAAGGCTGCCCATGGCCCCGTAGATCGCATCCCAGCCGAAATTGGCCAGCCACACCAGCGGGGCTCCCAAGCGCTCGGCCAACAGGGCGGCCGCCGGTGGCACATCCCCCAGCACCAGAACGGGCTCGTTTTGCTGCTGCAACCAAGCCGCCTCCGCCTCGAGTTGGGCAGGCAAGCGCAGCTCCAACGCCTCCAGGGCGGCCAGGGTGGCGCCTGGATCGGCGCCCAGGGCATCGGCCTGCACCACCCCCACATCCCAGTGGCAGTGACGCTGCTCAAACGGCACCGCCCCCATCGCCATGGCCAAAAAATCGGCCGAGAGGGCGCTCGAGACCACGAGTCGCCAATGGGGCTTGCGGCGATGCAAGGCCGTGAGCACGGCCGCCGTGCGCGAGCCATGGCCAAAGCCATGGGCACTGATGCAGGCCAGGATCAGCACGGAATCAGCGATGGCCGGGGCTGCGCCGACTGGCTAGCGGCCTGAAACAGCCGCTCCTCGTAATGCAATTCCCCTGCCAGTCCATACCAACGGTGGCTGGCATGCACCAGCTCCCTGCCCTGGAATTCCACCCAGCTGAAATGGCGCAGGGGACGCCCCTCCGCATCGGTGCCATGGCGGGGCACACAGGCGGTGTTGAGGTAGGCGGTGCCAGCCCGGTCGCGGCAAAAACTGAGCCGTTCCCCTTGCCCGCGCTTCAGGGCGTGGTGCATGTGACCAAACACCACCAGCGGGAGGGGCCGGTGGCGCCGAATCTGCTGAATGGCCATGGCCAAATCCTGATCGCCCCAGTCGCAGGCAGGGGGCTTCCAATCCCTACCGCAGGGGGCCGAGGCCTCACTGCCCAAACCACTGGGGCCGCTATGGCCCAAAAGAATCAGGGGCTGGGCGGGATCGGCGCGGAGGGCGGCGGCCGCGATGCGATCGGCCGATTCCTGAAGACTGATGGGGCCAAGGGCCGCCAGCACCGCCCGCGACAGATGGAAGCCTCCGCCTGCCGTGCCAGGGCGGCCGCCCACCACGGCAAGGTGCGGCCACTGGCGCAGGCTCCAACCGCAATGCAGGGGCCCCAGGGCCTCCATCTGGCGTTGCAGCGTGCGACCGGAGGCATCCTTGCCGGTGTCGTGGTTGCCGAGGATGCAGGCCACCGGCAAGGTCAGCTGGCGCAGCATGGCGGGAATGCGCTGCTGACCATCGCTGAGGTCGCCAACCACCAGCAGGGCATCCGGTTGGAGGGCGTCCAACAGGGCATGGTCACTGTGGTCCCAGGCGCCATGCAGATCCCCAGCGATGGCGATGCGTAAATCGGCCAACCCTGATGCCTAGGCTCTTGCCATCCTGCATCAGCTGAGGCAACGGTTGGTTTTCGCGGCTGTCCCCACCCCAGGCCCGGCTTCAGAGGGCGCCTGCCCGGCCCCTGCTGACCTGGTAGAGGCGATTGGGAGGCTCCGGCGCGAACGCAATGCCGTGATCCTGGCGCACTACTACCAGGAGGACAGCATCCAGGACATTGCCGATTTCAT
>CAYFKI010000003.1:0-19795 GCA_964343525.1 uncultured Cyanobium sp. | reverse complement strand
GCCAAGCGCAGCTACGACCTCAACAAAGCTGCCGAGCTGGAATACGGCACCCTGGCTGGCCTGCACAAGCAGCTGGCGGCCAAGGAAGAGGAGCTCAGTGGGGGCACCAGCGGAGATGGCAGCCGCGAAAAAAGCCTGTTGCGGGAGGAGGTCACCGAAGACGACATCGCCGAAGTGATCGCCAAGTGGACGGGCATCCCCGTAGCCAAGTTGGTGCAGAGCGAAATGGACAAACTGCTCCAGCTCGAAGACACCTTGCACAACCGGGTGATTGGCCAGGCCCAGGCCGTGACTGCCGTGGCCGATGCGATCCAGCGCTCCCGCGCCGGTCTGAGCGATCCCAACCGCCCGATCGCCAGCTTCCTGTTTCTCGGTCCCACCGGCGTGGGTAAAACCGAGCTCTCCAAGGCCCTCGCCAGCCAGCTGTTTGACAGCGACGAGGCACTGGTGCGCATCGACATGAGCGAATACATGGAGAAGCACGCCGTGAGCCGGCTGATTGGGGCGCCCCCCGGCTATGTGGGCTACGAGGAAGGCGGCCAACTCACCGAGGCCGTGCGCCGCAGGCCCTATGCCGTGATCCTGTTCGACGAGGTGGAAAAGGCCCACCCCGATGTGTTCAACGTGATGCTGCAAATCCTCGATGACGGCCGCGTCACCGATGGCCAAGGGCGCACGGTGGATTTCACCAACACGGTGCTGATCCTCACCAGCAACATCGGCAGCCAATCGATCCTGGATCTCGCCGGTGATCCTGGGCGCCACAGCGAACTGGAAGCGCGGGTGAATGAGGCGCTACGGGCCCACTTCCGGCCGGAATTCCTCAATCGGCTCGATGAGCGGATCATCTTCCACAGCCTCCGCCAAGACGAGCTGCGCCAGATCGTGGAGTTGCAGGTGCAACGGCTCAGCCAACGGCTGGCGGAGAAAAAGCTGGGGCTTTCCCTCCATGCCGATGCCCTCGACTGGATCGCCAGCATCGGCTACGACCCGGTGTACGGCGCCCGCCCCCTCAAGCGGGCCATCCAGCGCGAACTGGAAACCCCAATCGCCAAGGGGATCCTGGGGGGCCAGTTCATCGCCGGCCACACGATCGCCGTGGATGTGGAACACGAGCGGCTGCGCTTTGCGCAGCTGGATCCTGACCAATTGCCAGTGATCGCCGCTGAAGAGCCGGTAGGAAGGGTGTAGGGCTCAAGGCCCTGGGGCTTCATCCTTGGGTCCTCATCCTTACGAGTTCAGCGAGCGGCACAGCGATCAATTGCCTGCGCCAACGTCACATCCAGGGCCGTCAGTCCCCCCGCATCGTGGGTGGTGAGATCGATGCTCACCCGGTTCCACACGTTGCTCCATTCGGGGTGATGCCCCATGGCTTCGGCGATCAGGGCCACCTGGGTCATGAAGCCAAAGGCCTCCACAAAATCGGCAAACACCAGCTGCCGGTGCAGCTTGCCCGCCACCAACTGCCACTGGGGCAAGGAAGCCGCAAGGGCCTCAATCTCCTCGGAGGTCAGGGGCTGGGCAGGCATCGTTTGCAGGCGCTCCCATTCATTCGACCATGGCCTGCGCCAGGGCGCGGGCCCTCCCCACAAAATCGGCCACGGCCGCAGGATCGGCCGCCGGGCGCTGGCCCTGCTCCACGGCGCGGTAGAGATCGGCAATCGACCAGGCCTTGGTGGCGGGATCGTCGCCGAAGCGGGGGATCAGGTGCAGGTGCAGATGGCGGGCACCTTCACCGAAGGCGATGGCATAGACCCGGTCGCAACCGGTGAGCTCGCGCACCAGTTGGCTGGCTTGCTGCACCGCCGGCCCCCAGGCTTGGGCTTCTTTGTCGGTGAAATCGGCCGGCCCGCCCAGGTGGCGCCGGGCATCGAGCAACAACCAACCCACCAGGGGAGCCGGATCGGCATGGTGGCGCAGCAACCAAAGCTCGCTGCGGGCGATGGCATAGGGGCCGATCGCGCTTGCTGGGCCCGGAGCTGCTGTGCCGATACGGGCATGCAGCTGGCAGATGGCGCAGTCAGAGGGAGAGGTTTGCTCAGGAAGGGACATCAGAAACCAGCACGGGGGGAGGCGTTGTCACCGTTGCGATGAACTGCTCGGCTAGGGCAAACAACCGCTGCTGCTTGGCTTCCTCCATGCGATCGAGCAGGCGCACCATCATCGCCAGGCGGGGATTGGACTGAAAAAAGCTGCGGTGGCGATCGATGAAACGCCAATAGAGCCCATCCCAGATCTCACACCAGGGGCCCCGTTTGAAGTCGCCCATTTTGAGGATGTAGTTGGAGCCGCAGATGTAGGGCTTGGTGGCAAACAAACCGCCATCACTCATCTGCCCCATGCCATAGACATTCGGGCCCATCACCCAGTCGTAGGAGTCGAGGTAGCGCTCCATGAACCACCGGTGCACCTGGTGGGGATGCACCTCGCACAGCAACATCACATTGCTGAGCACCATCAAGCGCTCGATGTGGTGGTTGTAGGCCAGCCGGTTCACCCGCTGAATCGCCAGATCCACCGGCGGCAGCCCCGTACTGCCGGTTTCCCAGCAGGCCGCCAGGCCCCGCTGGTGGTTCCAGAAATTGGTTTGGGCCTGCCGCTCCCCATGCACGAGGTGAATGCCCCGCACAAATTCGCGCCAGCCGATCACCTGGCGCACAAACCCCTCCACCGACGCGATCGGCAAGGACTGGGGTTGGGCGTGCATGGCCTGGATCACGACCTCCAGCACCCTGGCCGGCGTGAGCAGGCCCATGTTGAGCAGGGGGGAAAGCAGCGAGTGCTGCAGCGTGTCGAAGTGCTGGCTCAGGGCATCTTCATAGGGTCCGAATTCGGCGAAGCGCTCCTGCAAAAAAGCCTCCAACCAAGCCTCCGCGCCCGCATGGTCGTAGGGGACAACCAACGCCCCCAGCACCCCTGGATTGGAGGAGAAATAGCGGCCGATCAGCTCGCGCACGGCTTCCTCATGGCAGCTGGGCGGCACCGCAGGCAAGGCAGGCTCGGTGTAGCCCTTAGGCAACCGGCGGCGGTTCTCGGTATCGAAGCTCCAGCGCCCGCCGATCGGGCTGCCATCGGCCTCGAGCAACACCCCGAGCCGCTGCCGTTGCCGCTCGTAGAAGGTTTTCATGAACGGGCGGCGTTTGCCCGCAAACCAGCGGCTGCTTTCGGCCGCCGATTCCAGAAAATCGGGCGCCGGCAACACCGTGAGCCGCACCCCCTGGTCCGCGCAGAAACGCTCCAGTTGGCGCTGAAAGCCTGGATCGGCCACCTCGGCGATCCTCAGCTCCCGCTGCTTCGCCGTCTTGTCCTGATTGGCTTCAAGCGCGAGCTCCAGGGCCAACCGCTGCCAAAAGGTCACCCCCTCGGAGGCGGGCAGCGCGTGGTAATTCACGCGCAAGCCACGCTCCTGCAACTGATCGCGGAAACTGCGCATCGCCACAAAGGTGTGCAGCAGGCGCAGTTGGTGGTAGCGATAGGCCGACGCCACCCCCAGGTCTTCCACCATCACCACGGTGTCGGTGGCGCCCAGCTGCAAGGGCGAGCCATCCTGCAGCCATTGGCGAAACAGCTGGTTGCCCAGAATCAGGGTCAGCGCCATCGCTTCAGGTGTGCATCGGTGGGGTCATAGCGCTGGGCCTGCCAATCCAGATCGAACGCTCGAGGCGAACCGCCAAAACTGCGGGGATCGCTGCCTACTCCAGCCAGGTAGGCCCAGTTGCCCGTGTTCAGGGCGGGATCGGCGTCGATCAGCATCCATTCGAAATAGCGAGCACCCCAGGTCCAGGGCAAGCGCAGGCTGTTCACGAAGTGGGACGCCACCCACTGGCGGCCGCGGTTCGAGAGGTAGCCGGTGGCGTTGAGTTCGTGCATCAGGGCATCGATCCGCGGATGGCCGCTGTCGGCGCGGGTCCAGCGCCAGAACCGCTCTGGATCGGGCTCGCATGGTTGGTGACGGTCCTGCAGGCCGCTCGCCCGGTGAAAGGCCTCGCCATGGGCCTGCTCCGACCACACAAAAAACTCCCGCCACAGCAATTCCTGGCGCATCCAGGTACTGCCGTCATCAGGGCCAAAGCGCGCGTCATAGGCATCGAGCGCCTGCCAGATGCGGCGCACCGAGAGGCTCCCGATCGCCAGAAACGGCGAGAACTTCGATGAAAACTCCAGGCCCACCAGATCATTGCGGGTGGCCTTGTAGTGCTTGAGCCCATCGCTTTCCCAGACATAGTGCTGCAGCCGCGCCAGGGCGCTCGCCTCATCGCCGGCCAAGGCAAACGAACTGGCAGGTGCATCCATGGCCGGTTGGTCGACTGAGCACAACCAGCGCTCCCAGGCAGATTCCCGTTCAGCGCCCAGCCCCGCCAGATCGGGCACGGGCAGCGGCGCCACCGGCTCAGCCTTGATCTGGCGGCGGAAATCGGCAAACACCCGGGGGAAGGCCTCGCGTGCCACGGGCCAATCGGCAAACAGCCGGCTCGGCTGCGCCACCACCACCGCATCCGGCCGCCAGCTGGGGGCCAGCAACGCCAGCGCCTGGGCGGTGGTGTGCTGGGGAAAGCCCATCAGCGGAATCCCCAAAGCCGTTGCAGTTCGAGCCAGCCCATCGCGGGCCTGGCGCTCCAACCGCCGTTGGTGGGGGCCCCGCAAACGCTGGCCCTCCCGTCTGGCTGCCAGCAACACCAGCCGGCCGTTCGGCTGGCTGCGGGCCAGGGCCACCGCCTCGTGCAGGGCAGGTTGGTCGTGGAGGCGCCATTGGCCCTCCAGGGCCAGCGCCACGGTGAAGCGGCTCACGCGCCCACCAGATGCAGGCTGAGCTGGCGGCGATGGGGTCTGGCCCGGTGCTCCCAGAGGTACACCGCCTGCCAGGTGCCAAGAACCAAACGACCCTGCTGAAAACTGAGGCTGAGGCTGGTGGTCGTCAGAGCCGTTCGGATGTGGGCCGGCATGTCGTCGGGGCCTTCATCGTCATGGCGGTACGCATACAGCGCCCCCTGGCCGCTGATCGGCCGCACCCCTTCTTCAGGCACCAGGGCCCGCAGATAGGCGGCCAGATCCTGGAGCACCCTGGGATCGGCGTTTTCATTCACCGTGAGGCTGCAGGAGGTGTGCTGACACACCAGATGGGCCACCCCCAGCTGCAGACCACTGGAGCCGATGGCGGCCTGGAGCTGGGGGGTGATGGCGATGAAGCCCTCCCCTTGGGTCTGGACGCTGAGGATTTGCAGGCTCTGGCGAAGCATGGCCGGCGGCAACAGGGCAGCAGAGAGCTGCATCCTGCCTAGCATCGGAGTCAGCGTTGAACGCCAGCTCCCAATGCCCTCCCTGATCCTCCAGCGGCTGCAGGCCGCAACGGCCTTCAGTGCCCTGGCCCTGGGTGCCACCGCACTGGCTGCAACCCTGGTGGGCCAACCGGCCCAGGCCCAGCGCGTGGTGCCCAAGATTGGCACCATCTGCCCCCTGGGTTACGTGGACACCCTCAACGGCAAATGCAGCACCCTGGGGCTGGCCTATTACACGGTTCGACCCACCAATGGCCAGGCCTGCCTTTCAGGCTGGATGAACGTGGGTGGTGGTTACTGCAAGAAGAAGTAGGGGCTAGAAGCGCCGCCGCAACTGGGTGGCTGCCAGCTGGGTCTCCCGCAGAAACAGCAGGGCCGACACCATCAGGCAGGCCATGGCAAGCACAAACAACGGCACCACGATCAGGGCGAGATCAATCGCCGTGACGGCGCTCACAAACACCACCGCCACCACCAGGGCCACCAACAGGATCGTGACCGTGGCCGACACGATGGCCCCCATCACCAGGGACATCCGGCGCTTGACGGTTTGCAGTTCGAGGCGCTGCTGACGGCTGTCCTCATGGCCTTGGCTGCGGCCCTGCTCCTGCATCAGCCGGGCCCGATCCACCAGCCGGTTGAGCCGGTTGCTGAGCACATTGAGCAGGCCGGCCAGGCCAGCCAACAAAAAGACTGGCGCCAGCGAGAGCTGGATTGAGCGAGCAACCCCCTCCACCGGTGCGGCCGCACCCAGCACAACAGGAAGCATCCCCAGGCCCGTCAAAGTGGTGGCTTCAAACCTACCCGCGCTCCCTGCCCGTGATCCCCAAGGCCATCGAGCAGCTCAGGGACCATCTGCACACCACCCAGTTGCTGGGCTCCATCAACAGCGCCCTCTATTACGACCAAAACACGGTGATGCCAGCCGCGGGTGCCGCCTGGCGCGGGGAGCAGCTGGCCCTGGTGGCCGGCCAACTGCATGAGCGTCAGAGCAGCCCCGCCTACGCCGCCCTGGTGGCCGAAGCGGAGGCCAGCCTCACGGGCGACAGCCCAGCTGGGATGCGCCGAAACCTGGAGCTGCTGCGGCTGGAACTCGAGCGCCAGCGCTGCCTGGATCCAGCCCTGGTGACAGCCCTGGCCCAGGCCCAGTCGCGGGGGAATGCGGTCTGGCAAGACGCCCGCTCCCGCAACGACTTCGCCACGTTTGCCCCAGCCCTGCAGGAGTTGATCCGGCTGCGCCTCGAGCAGGCGGGCCAACTGGCCGCCGCCGAACCGGTGGCCCGCAGCCCCTGGGAAATCCTGGCCCAGCCGTTTGAACCCGATGTGAGCAAGGCACGCCTCGGGGAGCTGTTTGCCCCCCTGAAGGCGGAGCTGCCCAAGCTGCTGGATCAGGCGTCCACAGCCAACCTCGCCCCGGCGGCGATCCCTGAGCTGGACGAGGCCCTCCAGGAACAGCTGTGCAGCGACCTGCTCGACCATTGGGGCTATGACGCCAGCCGCTGCCAGCGCTCGCGCTCAGCCCATCCCTTCTCCTGCACCGTGGGGCCCCAGGATTTCCGCATCACCACCAGGGTGGTGCCGGGCCAGCCGCTGTCGGCCTTTCTGGCCACCGCCCACGAGTGGGGCCACTCGCTCTACGAGCAAGGCCTCCCCCGCAGCGGCGACCACTACTTCCCCTGGCCCCTAGGCGACGCCACCTCGATGGGCGTGCACGAAAGCCAGAGTCTGTTCTGGGAATGCCGGGTGGGCCGCAGCCAAGCCTTCGCCGAGCACTGGCACCCCAGGTTCTGCACGGGCCTGGGCAACGATCCCTGGCAGGGGTCGTTTGGTTTCTGGCGCAGCCTCAATCCCCTCAACCCAGGAACCATCCGTGTGGAAGCGGGCGAACTCGGCTACGGCCTGCACATCGTGCTGCGCTTTGAGCTGGAGCTGGCCCTGCTGGAAGGGGGAATGCCGGTCGAAGAGCTGCCCGAGCAATGGAACCGGCGCCACCAAGCCCTGCTTGGCATCACGCCGAACAGCGATGCCGAAGGCTGCCTGCAGGACATCCACTGGGCTGAAGGGTTATTCGGCTACTTCCCCTCCTATGCCCTGGGCCATTTGATCAGCGCCCAGCTGGCGGAGGCCATGGAGCAGGACCTTGGCGGACCGGGATCCTTGGAGGCCTGCGTGCGGGCAGGCGAACACGGGCGCTTAAGGGGCTGGCTGGCGGAACGGGTCTACCCCTTGGGGCGCCAGGTGAATGGGGAGGCACTGGTGCAGCAGGTGAGCGGCAAGCCCCTCACCGCCGAGCCTTTTTTGGCCTATCTCAACGCCAAGGTGGGGCGGTTGGTCGCTCCTTAGGATGCCGCCGCGCTCAAGCCCTTCCTTCATGGCGAACATCGACCACGCCCCCAGCCGCGTGATGCTCAACCTGCTGCACGTGCTGCCGGCCTTCGCCGATGAAGCGGAACTGCGGCTCAACACGATCGTGGAACTCAATTCCATGACCATCAACAAATACGAGCTGATCACCGAGAGCGGTCAGCTCAAGCTGGATCGGGTGGGCTATTCCTCCCTCGCCTACCCCTTCGCCTATGGCTGCATCCCCCGCACCTGGGATGAAGATGGCGACCCCCTCGACATCGAAATTGTGGGCGTGACCGAACCCCTCGTGCCGGGATCGGTGGTGGAAGCGCGCATCATCGGCATCATGAAATTCGACGATGGGGGCGAGGTCGACGACAAGGTGATTGCCGTGCTGGCCGATGACAAGCGCATGGACCACATCACCAGCTACACCCAACTGGGTGACCACTGGCTGAAAGAAACCCAGTACTACTGGGAGCACTACAAAGACCTGAAAAAACCCGGCACCTGCAGGGTGAATGGTTTCTTTGATGCGGCTGAAGCCGTGAAGATCATCAAGGAGTGCGAGGAGCGCTATCTCACCACCATCGAACCCAAACTGGTCGGCTGATGGCGGCAGGGAGCTGGCGGGCACGCGTCCGCCAGCTTGGATCTCAAGAGCTTGGATCTCAAGAGCTTGGTTTCTTGCCGGCTTGGTTTTTGGTCAACCGGCTCAAAACCCGAAAAACATTCTGCAGATTCGGCCCAATTGCCCCGAATTCGGTGGTCAGTCCCGTACCTTCGACTGTCAACCGGCTACGCCATGTCGACCCCTGCCCCCAACCGGGCTCCACGCCACCTGGATCAACTCAACAGCACGGCGTTGAAGTGGGCCAGCGATGGGGAGCTTTCGAGCCTGGATCTCCAGCGGATTATGCGCCGGCTTGCAGCGGTGGATCCTGCGGTGCAGTCGTTGCAGGGTTCGGCAGCGCTACAGGGTTCGGTTGAGTCAGCAGCGCAGGGCTGAGCTGTCTGGCCAGGGCACGGGCCATGCCATCGCGGCTGGCGATGCCGCGCAGGGCCGCCAGGGGCAAACCTTTCCCCGGCAATCCTTGGGGCAAGGCCTCTCCCCCAAGCTGATCGAGGGCAAACACCGGTAATTGCCGCAGGCCATTGGGGTTGAGCTGATCCTCCAGCTGGGCCAGATGGGCCGTTTCCGGTAGCCACACCAGATCACCGCGCCGGCAGGCCAACAGGGTGGGCATCGATCCGGCCGTTGGGCTGGCCGGCAACGAACTGATCGCCCGCTGCAGATCCGGCAGGGTGACCAGGCCCACCACCCAAGCCCCATCGGCCACTAGCAGGCAATGGCCATGGCTCTCCACCAGTTGGGCCAGGGCTTCATCGGCCGGCACATCGGCGGCCAATACCAAGGGGGCCTCCGGTTCGAACGCATCGCTGACGGCCAGGGCCGTGAGCCGGCGGCGGCGCTGCTCCTCCTGCAGATCCGGCCCCAACAGGCCTGGATCCGCCAGGCCCTGCCAGCGCTCCACCAGGGCCGCACTCAAACCGGCGGCGGCCATCAAGGGCAACACGATCCGGATGTCGTGGGTGAGCTCAAACAACAGCAAGAGGGCCGTGAGCGGAGCCCTGGCACTGCCCGCCAAGACGGCTGCCATGCCCACCATCGCGTAGGCAGGGGGCTCGGCCACCGGCAGATGCAAACCACTTTCCCCCAGTAGCTGGCCGTAGCAATTACCGAGCACGGCCCCCAGAAACAGAGAAGGTGCAAAGCCACCCCCCACAAAACCGGTGGCATTGCTGATGCCGGTGGCGAGCAGTTTCACGCCCAGCAGCACCAGCAAGGTGGCCAAGGGCACCCCGCCGTTGCTGCCCAAGAGAGCTTCAATCGTGTCGTAGCCAACGCCAAGCACCTGGGGAAACACCAGCGCCATCAAGCCCACCAGGGCGCCGCCGCAGGCGGTGGGGAGTCCTGGTGGCAGCTTGGCTAACCGCTGCTGCAGGGCTTCGCTGCGGCCCAGGGCCAGCAGGCTGACCAACGCCCACGACATGCCGCTGGCCAACAGGCCAAGGCCTAGATACAAGGGCAACTCCAGCGGTGAGCGCACCTCGTAGGCGGGCAGCCGCAGGATGGGCGCATCGCCCAACACCAACTGGGTCACCAGCGACGAGGCCACCGCAGCCACCAGCACCGCCCGCACGCTGGGCCGTCCCTGGATGGCACTGAAACTGCCTTCAAAGGCAAAGAACACGCCGGCAATCGGTGCCTTGAAGCTGGAGGCCAACCCCGCCGCCACCCCAGCCGCCACAAGGGCTTTCTGGCTCTGGGGCGAGAGGCTGCCCTTCAGGGCTACCCACAGGCCGATGTTGCCGCCACTCTCCACGCTGGGGCCCTCCGGCCCAAGGGAAGCTCCACTGCCCAAACTCACCGATGCGCCCAGCAGCCTTTGGAAGGGCAAGCGGGGCTGGGCCATCACGGCGCCGTCGGCCATGGCCATCAAGCTCGGCAGCCCAGGGCCCAACTCACCGGTGAAGCGCCGCAGCAAACCCACCACCAGGCCCCCCAGGGTGGGCACCACCACCACGGGCCAGAGGCTCAACCAATCGGGCAGCACCGATTGGGGCAGCGGAGGTGGTTCAGGAACGGCCGGTGGTGGGGGCAGATACCCCAGCCCGCCCAGACCAACCTGCAACAGCGCTTTCAGCGGCGTGCCGGTGGCCGGAGGGATCGGCGGCAATTCAGGAGGCAGCTCCGGGGGCTGACCGCGGCCAAGGTTGAGCAGGCCCTCCACAAAGGCGCCGAACAGGCCGTTGTTGATAAAGGCCAGCAATTCATGGAAGGCCACCACCGCCACCCCGGTGAGGGTTCCCACCAGGGCTGCCCACGCCAGCAGACTCCACTGGAACGGCTGGGGGCGAGCCTCTGGCTCACCAGCTCCTGCCTCGCCAGCTTCTGCCAAGGCTGCATCTGCCTCAGCTGCTGGATCAGGCTTCGGGCCGAACGGTTGCAAAAATCTCCTCCAGGATCTCGCCAGCCCCCTGGGCCCGGAGGGCTTTGGCCAAGGCAATGCCGATCGCCTCGGGGTCGGTTTGATCGCCGCGGGCCTCATCGCGGATCAGCCGCTGACCATCGAGGCTGGCCACCATGCCCGTGAGCACCAGATCACCGGTGGCATCGGGGCCTTCAAAGCGGGAATTCACGCCGATGGGCACCTGGCAGCCGCCTTCCAGCTGGCGCAGGAAAGCCCGCTCCGCCAGGCAACGGCGGGCGGTGGGGGTGTGCTCCAGCACCTTGATCTGGGCGAGCACCTCGGCATCGCCGTCGCGGCATTCAATGCCGAGGGCACCCTGGCCGACGGCATGGAGCGAAATCGAGGGGTCGATCAACTCATGGATCCGATCCCCCAGGCCCAGGCGGCCCAGGCCGGCAGCGGCCAGGATCAGGCAATCGAACTCACCGGCATCGAGCTTCTCCAGCCGGGTGATCACATTGCCGCGCACGTCCTTGAACGTGAGGTGGGGGTAGTGGTGACGCAGCTGGGCGAGGCGCCGCAGGGAGCTGGTGCCCACCACACTGCCCGCCGGCAGGGTGGCCAACGTTTTATCGGCGTGCTTGGCATGCACCACCAGGGCATCGGCCGGATCTTCCCGTTCTGTCACACAGCCCAGGATCAGCCCCTCGGGCAGGTTGGTGGGGAGGTCTTTGAGGCTGTGAACGGCGATATCGGCCTGGTTCACCAGCATCTGGGCTTCCAGTTCCTTGGTGAACAGCCCTTTGTCGCCGATCTTGGCGAGGGCCACATCGAGGATCTTGTCGCCTTGGGTGGCCATCGCCTCGATGCTGATCTCGAGGCCCGGGTGGGCCTTGGCGAGCTCATCGCGCACCCAATGGGTCTGAACCATGGCCAGCTGGCTGCGGCGAGAAGCGATGCGCAGGGGGTTGGCCATCAGTGCCCAATCACAGCCACCCAGCCTAAGGATCGGTGGGCAAAGCCCATCCCCCTGCTGCCGACTCCGTGATCAGGTGAAAAAGAGCAGGAGCCACCAAGGCCCAACACCCCTACTGCCGCTGGGTGGACCTAACGGAAAAAATCGAGCGGGAAAGGGCCCCAGGTGCCCTCCGCCTCAGGGGCCTCAGGGTTGTGGCCCGTGATCAACAGGCCTTCACCCAGTCCTGCCTCCGCGCGGATGGCATACAGGCCGGTGGCCTGATTGCCCTTGAGGAATACCCCACCCACCAAATCAGATTCGGCATCGGGATTCGGCACCAGGGGGGTCCAGCTGAGGCTGTGCTCCAATTCCCGCAGGGCCTGAAGGGCCGAAGAGGCCGATGGGGCCATCACCCCCACCGTGAACCACCTGCAGGCGGCCAGAGCACTCTCCAGCTCGGAACGAAGGGCCAAAGCTTGCTCCGGCTGAAGCACTGGGGCCGTGCGCAGACCCCGCAGGGCCTGCAAGGAACCGTCCTGATCCATCAGCCAACCCAGATGCCTTCAGCCAAGGAGCATGGCAGCCCTACGCTCAGCACCAACGCCAGTTTCCGGGCTCCGGCCATCGACAGACCTGCCCCAGCCATGAGCTCTGCCGCTGGCACCCCAGCCATTTGGGTGGTGTCGGCCTGTTTCAACGAAGCGGCGGGAATTGGCCAATTCATCGCGGCCATTCGCGCCCAACCCAGCATCGAACGGCTGGTCTTGGTGGACGACGGATCAAGAGACAACAGCGCCGGCATCATCCGCAGCCTGATCGCCAACGACAAGCTCCAAAGCCAACCACCCAGGTGTGAACTGAGCCTGATCAGCCTGACCCGCAATTTCGGCAAGGAAGCGGCCATGTTGGCCGGCCTCGACTACGCCAATGGCCGCTGCGATGCGGCCATTTTGATGGATTCCGACCTGCAGCACCCACCCGATCTGATCCCCCAGATGGTGGAGGCTTTTGGGGCCGGGGCAGAAATCGTCACGGCGATCCGACGCGATCGCCAGGGCGAATCGGGCCTGAAGGTGGCCACCGCCCACTGGTTTTATTCCCTGTTCAACAGCCTGGTGGATTCGATCCAACTGGTGAACGGCGCCGGCGACTATCGCCTGCTCAGTGCACCAGCCCTCGAGGCCCTCACGCGTCTCCGGGAAGGGGTGAGGTTTTCCAAGGGGTTATTCCCCTGGATTGGATTTCACAATGTCGACCTCTGGTTTGAGTGTCCAAACCGCATCAGTGGTCAGAGTTCGTGGAACCTGGCCAACCTCTGGAACTATGCCCTCGATGGCATTTTTGGCTTTTCCCTGGTGCCCCTGAAGGTGTGGTCGCGGCTTGGAGCCCTGATCTCAGCGTCGAGCGTGATCTACGCGATTTACTTCGCGATCTACACCATGCTCTACGGGCCCGATGTGAAGGGGTTCCCCAGCCTGATTGTGGCCATCACCTTTTTGGGCGGCATTCAATTGATTGGGATCGGCATCCTCGGGGAATACATCGGCCGCATCTTTCTGGAGGTGAAAGCGCGCCCCGTCTACCTGATCCGCTCGATTGAGGGGGCGGCAGCTCAGCCGTCGGAATCCACCGCCACAAGCGCCTAGCCCAAGTCCACGAGCGCAGCTTCCAGGCCTCCGAGCGCTTCGTATTCCCTGTAGCGCCAGCGAGAGGCGTAAAACGGGGCGGACTGGCGGTAGCGCCGATCAATCGTGATCGCCAAATCACCCTGATCTGGCAGCCCTGGATGCAGCAGCAGGAGCGGCTTGGTGAGGGTCCGATCCGCACCGTCTTGGCGGAAGGCGCGGGTGCGCAGGTGCCGCTCGCACGCCACCAGCGCCCGATCCGCCATCCGGCCGGTGAACAACACCCCCGCAAAGCTGGCGTTGGTGGCGATCCCTTCGCGCCTGAGCACGGGCCTGAGCTGTAGCGACAGCCCACTCAGCACCAGCCATTTGAGCCAACCGGCAGAGACAAGGCACCGGGCCCAGGCCTGCAGCGGCAATCCGGCAGGCCAGGCTTCGCGCACGGTGCGCAGCCACACCGGGCGCAGCTCAGGCGGCAGCCGCATCAAAGGGCGCCAAACCACCGGCAAAAGATGGAGGTGCTGATGGCCATCGAGGTGAATCGCCGTAGAACCCGTCAGCGCCACAAACGCACGCAGCTGGGCCTCCACCTCGATCGCTAGCTGCTGGGCCAGGCGGCGGCAGCGGCCAAAGGGCCACAGCGATGCCAAGAGCAACTCTGCAAAGCCAAGTTTGAGCAAACCCGCCTCATCGAGCAGCAGGGGGATCTGCCCAGCTGGTGCCAGCGGTGGCCCCTCACTCAACACCAGGTGCAGACACACCGTGAGCTGGGGCCGAAGCCGCAGGCCGGCGATCGCCTCGGCCGCCGCCGGGGCCCCCACCATCAAGCTGGTGCTCTGGAGCAGACCCCGATCGGCAAGGTCGAAAATCGCCCGGTTGATGGCGGGATCGAGGCCCAGATCATCAGCGTGGTGGGCTGGTGGGGGTCCCAAGGGCTGAAGGTTGCGCGCCACCTGCCGGGCCGCCAGGGTCCACACCGCATAGTTCACGGCCGTTGGGGTGAACACCAACAGCAGCACCACGGGCCACCAACGGGCCCATGGCGCCAGCAGCCATGGCAGCAGCAGGCTCAGGGCCACATTGAGCCCAAGCTGGCAGAGCAACCAACGGCGCGGGAACGCCCTACCACGGGTTTGACGGCGAAAACTGAAGCGGGCATGGGCGCCATAGCTCCAGAGCGACGCCACCAGAAAACCGATCAGATTGGCCAGGGGCAGCGGTACCCCCATCCGGGGCAACAGCAACAGAAACAGCGCATGCAGAGCTGCCGCCATGGCGCCAACAAGCCCATAGACAGCAACCCCCATCACCCCTGCCCCAAGCACCATCGGCCTAGCCCCCGGAGGAAGCGGGCAACTCCTCGTAAAGGGAATGGCGGCGGAAGGCCTTGATGAGGCGCAACCGGCGGTGCACCAAAAGATCCAGCTCCGGTGAGGGGTCATTCGGAAGGGCCACAAACAACGCGTCTGGTTGATTGAGGCGTTGCTGAAGAGCCTCCACATTGGCCACATCACTCACGGCGCCGTTGCCGTAGAAGCCTGCAGAGAAGGGATAGGTGTCGAGATAAACCAACTTGGCCCCAGGGGCCGCATGGGCTTGGAACGCATGGATCAAGGAGCGCTCCGATTTGCGCTCGCCGTAACCGGTGAACGGGAAGATCAAAACAAACGCCAGCGAACCAATCAACACAATCCAAAGCCCCGTGGCCAGAAGTTGATTCACCACACGGTGATCAAATCGCACGAGCAACGTGCCACCCAACAGAGCCAAGGCGGGAATGCCTGGCAACACATAGGGCATGATGATGTTGCTAGCCATGGTGAAGAGCACGGCCGGAGCCAGGCCCCAGCACAGCAGATAGATCACCCATGACTTCTCGGCGGGATCCTGCCAAACCAATCCCGAACCTTCTGGCCTTGGAACCCGAAACCGGCCTGTTGAGAACAACAGATAGCCTGGGATGAGCAGGGTCCAGGGAATCAACATGTACAGCAGATACAGCCAAATAGTTCCGTGGGCATGGATATGGGCATTGCCATAGAGATCGCCCTTCCAACCGGGCACGAGAAACCGCTTGATGTGTTCACCAATCAAGAAGTAATCAAGGAAGCCAGGGGTTTTCTGTTCAGCGGCCCAATACCAGGGGCCCGCCATCAACGCGCTCAACAGCAATCCCCGCAGCCAGGGGAGCTGGGCTAGGCGCACGGCCGCGGGCTTGGCAAGAAAAAGCCAGGCCCCAAGGGCTAGGGCTGTCAACACAATCGCCAGGGGTCCCTTGGCCAAAAGTCCCCAGCCCAAGCTCACAAAGAAGAGCCAACGGGCCCGCTGCTGGACCCCGCTTGACTGCTGGGTTGGGGACTCCACAGCCAACCAGAAGCTCCACATCGAGAGGGTCATGCCGAAGGTCAACGCCATATCGGTCATCACCGCCCCACTGGCGAAATAAAACAGCAGGCACCCACTCAAAAGCGAAACAGCCACCACGGCCTGGCGCAGGGACCGGCGCACCGCCAGATCCCAGACCAGCCAGCCAGTCAGCACCCCCAGGATCCAATGGGGCAAACGGGCCGTGAATTCATTCACACCCAGCAGCTTGAAACTGAGGGCCGTACACCAGAACGACAGTGGGGGTTTTCCCCAGAAAGGCACCCCAGGGCGGAACCAGGGGGTAATCCAATCATTGGTGGCCGCCATCATCCGACCGATGTCGCCGTAGCGGGCTTCGGTGGTGTCCATCAGCGGATAGGTGCCCAGCATCGCCAAGCGCACCAATGCCACGGCAAGCACGAGTTGCAGGAGAGGATGCTTGCGAAGGAAGGCGATGGAGCTGCTACTCCACCCCTTGAGCGTTTGGAGCATGGTGATCATCTCACTGTGGAAGAACAAGGTTGTGGAAAAAAGCTGAAGAAGAAAAAGGCTGTAGAAGAAAAAAGCTGTGGCAGAAAAAAGCGAAGGTTCAGAGAGCGTGGCGCAGCGCTGCCGGGGTGGCAGTGATCAGCAGGTGATGCCCCCGGCGCGCAACCAGCTGAAAAGAAGCATTTGTCAATCCAAAGTCGCGTAGTTCACGCTCTGTCCCAAACAGATAAACCTGACCGGCACCAGGTTGATCAGCCAATGCATCCAACACCTCCTGGGGATTGGTGACAAAAAGAGCCGAATGATTGGAATAGTAAAGAAGGCTGTAACGCTTAAAGCCAACCACAGCCAGAAGATCATTGGGCTGCATCACACGGCCCGCCACAGCGCCCAGGGTGCGGATGGGAAGCAGCCGTTCACGGTCCACCACCGGCAACGCCATGGGCACGGCAAAGGCCAACACAACAGACAACGCCGTGGCGTTGGGGAGCCAAACCCAAGGGAGATGCGTCGTGCGCCCCAGCAACCATGCCAAAACCAAGGCGGCGACCAACAGAACGAGGGGCAGCCACAGGTGCAGACCCATGTGGATCAAGGCCTGGGCAAAGAACGGGTAATCAGGTTCCTGACGCAGGAACCGAGGCACAAGAGCGATCGCGAGGGCGGCGGCCCCCAGCAGCGCCGCATTGATCCAACCGCTGATCCGTAGACCAAACCCCAGGGGCGACGCACTGGCCAATGGCTGCAAGAGCAGGCACACCAGGAGCACACCCGCCGGCACAACCGGCAAGATGTAACCAGCAAGCTTGGTAGCGGCGGCCGAATAAAAGGCAACCATGCCCACCAACCACACCAGGGCAAACAGGGAAAGATCCTGTGATGATGCGGGTTGACGCCACACAGCCAGGCGCCAAAAACGAAGCTTGATGACAGCGACCGGCAGGTACAACGACCAGGGCAGCAAAAAGACCAACACCCAAGGGAGATAGAACCAAGGCGGTCCTGGGTGCGAATAGATCACGGAGGTGAAACGCTGAAAATTGCTATAGCCAATGAAACGGGACAAAAAATCAAAACCATTGGCAACGGTTGCCGCTCCATACCAGGGCAACGTCACCCCCAAAAACAGCGCCACCATGGGCAGCCACGGGGCCTGACGCAAATGGGGAACCAGGGTTCCCTTCAGGAGCAGGTACACGCCAATCACCAAGCCCGGCAGGAGCACCCCCACGGGCCCCTTGGCCAACACGGCCACGGCTGAAAACAGGGCGAGGCACCCATACCCCAGCTGTTGCGCTGGGGCCAACCGCTTGGCAGCAAGAGGGGGGGCTGCCTGATCAACCAACACAAAACCCAGCAGGGCCAGGGTGATGGCACTGGCCAAAAACATGTCGGTGACGGAGGAACGCCCCCAGGCAATCCATCCCGGTGAAAGGGCCAACAGGCTGCCTGCCAGCGTTGCCCTGCCGAGGCGTTGTCGAAGCGGTTGGGACTGGGGGCTGAGGGCGAACACCACGGCAAACAGGGCCAACACCGTGAAGGAGGCGGCAAGGGCTGCAGGCAAACGGGCCGCCCATTCGGTGGTACCAAAGACGCGAAAACTGATGGCCACCATCCAATAGCCCCACACCGGATAGTCGAAGAAGGTCTCCCCGTTCCAACGGGGCGTGACCCAATCGCCAGTGAGAAGCATCTGCCGGGGGATTTCAGCAAATAGCCCCTCGGTTTTGTCCATCAAGCCAAGGGTGCCCAGCTGGTTGAAAAAAGCGAGGAAGCAGAGACCAAGTAGGCCGAGCACGGCCAAGCCAATCCAGGTCCGCTCAGAACGCATGAACCTTGCTTGGAAAAGATTTGCTCGAGAGAGATTGGCTTGAAGAAGGTTCACGGCTCTCACCTAGGGAGTGTTCCAAACAAAACGACTGGAGGCAGCATAATTCCAGACAAAAACCACCAAAATCCCCGCCAATTGGGCCCCAATCAAATCACTGGACACATAACGATGGAAGGCTGAGGCCACACCCACATTGGCCAACACGGGCAACGAGGCCACCAGCAAGAATTTGAGCAACCCACGCATCAGGGCCAGTCCGCGCAGCCGCTGGAAACGGAACGTGAGCGCATTGTTGATCAGATAATTGGAACTGGCAGCCATCACAACTGCCACCGGTAACGCCCTCTCAAAGGACAACTGATGGCCCAGCATCAACAACTGGGTAACCAGCAACTGAACAACCACACCGCTCAAACCCACGAGGCCAAAACTGATCGCCCGTCTTGGCAATAAGCGAAACGAGAGACTATGGAGCAAGGAAATCAGGAAGTCCCAAAAAATAGCGAGATCCAGCTTGGAGGCACCGTGGGTTCTCGGCTGAAACGTGAGCGGAATTTCCGCCACCTTCAGGCGCCCCTTACTCAAAGCCAGTAATTCATACAGAAACTTGAACCCATTCACATCGACAGCACGAATCCAAGGCAGGGTGCGATCCAAACGCAAGGCAAAAAATCCACTCATGGGATCACTGAGGGCGCCATAAGACTTGGACAAACTGAAGCGCGCACTGGCATTAGCCCAGGTGGATCCGCGCTCCCGTCGATGGCTCAAACCCAGCAATTCTGCTTGGGGATGGAAGCGACTTCCCACCACAAGATCGAGACTGCTGGCTTGCAGACAGTTGAGGGCCTTCAACACAGCCGATGGATCATGTTGCCCATCGCTATCCATCACCAAAGCAAGATCGCCCGTGGCATCGAGCAGCCCCTCTTTGATCGCGCTGCTCAAACCCGAGCGACCAACCCGTCGAATCAGGCGAACCTGGCTCATGCGGTGGGCCAGCGCTCTAACCAACTCCGCCGTTCCATCGGCGGAATCATCATCCACCACAAGGATCTCAAGATCCAGCGATGGGCTCAAGCCAAGCAACTGATGGATCAGTTGCTCAATCGTGCCACTTTCGTTGTAGGTGGGAAGAACAATCGAAACCCTGGGTAGGGTTCCTTGCTCCCCAACCCATCCAGCTGCATCCGTAGGCTCAGGTGGCAAGGGATCAACCATGAAGGGCCACCAGGTGATGCCAAGAACAGCGAGATCTTGGCATCAGCAGCACTGGTGAGCCGGCGCTCAAACGTTGGAAGCAGGCCCCCACGCGGTTATTTGATGTACTCCTTGAGAACGCCGTTGCGGTTGGGATGGCGCAGTTTGCGCAGGGCCTTGGCTTCGATCTGACGAATGCGCTCCCGGGTGACATCGAAGATCTGACCAATCTCCTCGAGGGTCTTCATGCGGCCATCATCGAGGCCATAGCGCAGGCGGAGCACATCCCGCTCCCGGGGGCTGAGGGTGGCCAACACACCTTCGAGGTCTTCCCGAAGCAGATTTTTGGCCACATCCTGTTCTGGATTTTCAATGTCGGCCTCGATGAAGTCGCCAAGACGGGAGTCTTCCTCCTTGCCAATGGGTGTTTCCAGCGAGATCGGTAGCTGGGCCGACTTAGCGATGAAACGCAGTTTCTCGATAGTCATTTCCATCGATTCGGCAATTTCCTCCTCGGTGGGCTTGCGGCCAAACTCCTGGGACAGAGTTTTGGTGGTTTTCTTGATGCGGGAGATGGTTTCGTAGAGGTGCACCGGCAGGCGAATGGTGCGGCTCTGATCGGCAATGGCCCGGGTGATGGCCTGACGAATCCACCAGGTGGCGTAGGTGGAGAACTTGTAGCCCTTCTCGTGGTCGAACTTCTCGGCGGCGCGGATCAGGCCGAGGGA
>CAYFKI010000002.1:19417-23081 GCA_964343525.1 uncultured Cyanobium sp. | reverse complement strand
CCAGCCCTGAGCCCCTCAGCACAGCAAAACTGATCGAGCAACTCCAGGGGGACCGCCAGTGGCTCCTGCGCCAGATCGATGCGGGACGCTGGAGTGAGTGGCGACTGGATCTGGCGGCCCTCGAGCGGGAGCTTGGCCAGCTGCTGGAGCAGGCTGAAGAGAAGCTCTAACGCCCGCTGAGCGTTGCGATCAGAACGGAATGTCGTCGTCGTCGGCCAGATCCGGCACCAAAGGAGAGGTGTTCCAGGCCGGAGGCTCTGGGACGGGAGTCGGGGTAGCCGGGGCGCTCGAAGCGGAATTGGCGCTTGCGGCAACTGGAGCCACGCGGCGGGGCGAACCAGAAACGTTGCGGGAATCGGCTGGGTTGCGGGAATCCGAGGCGACGCGGGCCGGTTGCGCCATCGGCGCGGGAGCGGATTGGCCCATGGGGGCGGCGGCGGCAGCGCCAACGCTGTGCAGCCGGGACAGGGTGAATTCGGCCTTCTTCTCTTTCACCCCGTCCTGGCGGGTGACGGTGTTCATGCGCAGTCGCCCTTCCAGCACCAGCCGCTGGCCCACATGAACCCGGTTCTGCAGGTCCTGGGCCAGGTTGCCCCACCCCACCACCTTCAATTGCCCCGGGGGATCATCGGCGCGCAGACCGTCGATCTGCACCGCCATTTCAGCGACTGGGGTCTGGTTGTCTTGGGTGTAACGCACCTGGGGGGCTTCCAGGACTTCAACCTCGAGCAGACAGTGATTCACACCCCAGGAGCCATTGGTGGGCCCCATCCTGATGCACGAGCCTGAAATGCACCAGCCATTGCCGCGGCTGTGGTTGTTTGCTGGCACCGGGGAGGGGCCGTCCCTGGCAGAGGCGCTGCTGGCGATGGGCTGGCGGCTGCGGCTCAGCCTGGTGAGTGACGCCGCCAAACGGGCCTATGCCACCCAACCCCATCTCGAAGTGGTGATTGGGGCGGTGGGTGGAGCTCAGGCCATCGCGGAGGCCCTGGATCAGGCCCGGGTCGAGGGAGACCCCTTTGCCCTGGTGGTGGATGCCACCCATCCCTTTGCCCAAACCATCAGCGCCGATCTGCAGACCACCTGCCGCCAGCAGGCCCTGCCCTTGCTGCGTCTGCAACGGCCTGGGGGTGAAGAAGGTCCGGCGCAAGGTCAAAGCCCAGCACAAAGCCTCGATCACGGCCAGATCCACAGGCTTGGATGCCTGGAAGATTTGGCTGAGCTGCCGCTCCAAGGCCACAACCTCCTTTTGGCCATTGGTCACCGCCAGCTGGCCCAAGCCATCGCCCTATCGCCAGGGGCCCATCACCATGCGCGGCTGCTACCCAATGCCCCAAGCCTGAAGGTGGCCATGGCCGCCGGGCTGAAACCAGAGCGGGTGGCCTGCCTGCGGCCCACCCCCCTGGGACTTCCCTGGAGCGACAGCGTGGAAGCGGCCCTGCTGCGGCGCTGGCAGATCTCGGCCATTGTGGCGCGGGCATCGGGAGGGGCCACCGAGGCCTGTTGGCGCAGCCTTGCCAGCCAGCACAAGCTGAGGCTGATCCTGATCCAGCGCCCCAGCCAACCCAATGCTGATGCTGGCCTCACCCGAGAGGCCCTGCTGGGCCAGGCCCAAGATCAACTCCATGCCATCCAGACCCGCCATGGCCAGCGATGCAACCGAAACCGTGCCAATGGTTTTGGCCCTCACCACTGAAGCCAACGCCGAAAAGGCCGAACGCCTGGCTCGGGCCCTCCTCGATCGCCACCTCGTGGCATGCGTGAGCCTGCAGCCCAGCCGGGCCCTGTACCGCTGGCAAGGCGCGATTGATCAGGCCGAAGAGGTGCAGTTGCTACTCAAAACCAACGCCCACCAACTCAACGCCCTGCATCAGGCCGTGCTGGCCCTGCACAGCTACGACACGCCGGAGTGGATCTGGTGGCCCGCTAACAGTTCAGGCGACTACTCCGCCTGGCTGCTTGAAAGCCTGCTGCCTGGGGCCTAAAGCCCGCTGGCCCCATGCTGGAGGCCCAAAGCCAGAGGCCCTCAAGCCAGGTGCCGCGCCACCAGCTCCTGAAGCGACTCCTGGGGCCTGGGACCCAACTGGGTCACGACCGAGCCGGCACACAGGGAACCGAGTTGGCCACAGCGCTCGAGCGATTCGCCGCGGGTGTAGCCAAACAGGAAACCTGCCGCGTAGAGGTCACCAGCCCCGGTGGTGTCCACCAGCGGCCCCAGGCTGTAGGGCGCAATGGTGATCGTGTGGTCTCCCTGCAACACCACCGACCCCTGCTCGCTACGGGTCAGCGCTGCCACCTTGCAACGGCCCCGCACCTGGTCGGCGGCCTCCTCAAAGCTGTTGGCCTTGTAAAGGGCCGTGATCTCCATTTCATTGGCGAACAGCACATCCACATGGCCATCCACCAGCTCCTGGAAGCTGTCACGGTGGCGCTCCACGCAAAAGGCATCGGACAGACTGAGGGCCACCTCACCGCCATGGGCACGGGCCACTTCGGCCGCCGCAATGAAGGCCTGCTTGGCCTCATCGCTGTCCCAGAGATAGCCCTCCAGGTAGAGCAGTTGGGCCTGGGCCACCATCGCCAGATCGAGATCCGCAGGATTCAGGCCCACCGAAGCCCCCAGGTAGGTGCACATCGTGCGCTGGGCATCGGGGGTCACCAGGATCAAGCAGCGGGCCGTCGAAGCTCCCTGGGTTGAGGCGGGCGTGTCAAAACGGGCCCCCACCGAGCGGATGTCATGGGCAAAGATCGCCCCAAGCTGGTCGTTGCGCACCCGGCCGATGAACCCGGCCCGCCCCCCGAGTTGGGCAATGCCGGCCAGGGTGTTGGCGGCCGAGCCGCCCGACGTCTCGAGGCCAGGACCCACCGAGGCATAGAGGCGATCGGCCTGGGCCTCATCCACCAGGGCCATGGTGCCTTTGGTGAGCTCAAAGTTGTCGAGCAGGTCATCGTCGGCCTGCACGAGCACATCCACGATGGCGTTGCCGATGCCGACAACATCGAGGCTCTTGGAGGTCATGGCAGGCAGATTCGCGGGATCAGAAGCTCGGGATCAGACTGGCGGGATCAGATGGGCGTGAGTCAGACCAGCTGAATCAGACGCTGAGGAGGGCCCGCTTGGGACCGTGGATCGGGTCTTCGACCACGATCGTCTGATCGCGGTTCGCCCCCAGGGAGACGATGGCGATCGGCACCTCCATCAAGTCAGCGAGAAAGCGCAGATAGCTCATCGCCGTGGCTGGCAGCTCGTCGAGGCTGCGGCAGTCGGCCGTGGAGCACTGCCATCCGGGCAGGGTTTCAAACAGGGGTTTGCAGCGGGCGAAATCCTCAGCACTGCTGGGGAAGTATTCGATCCGCTCGCCATCGAGCTCATAGGCCACGCACACCTGGATCTCGTCGAGTTCATCGAGCACATCGAGCTTGGTGATCGCCAGGCAATCCAGCCCGTTCACCTCCACCGCATAGCGTCCGATCACACCGTCAAACCAACCGCAGCGACGCCGGCGGCCGGTGGTGGTGCCGTATTCACCGCCCCGGTCGCAGAGGTGGTCGTTGAGGCTGCCCTCGAGCTCCGTGGGGAAAGGCCCTTCACCCACCCGGGTGGTGTAGGCCTTGGCCACCCCAATCAGCCGGCCGATCAGGGTGGGGCCCACGCCAGCACCGA
>CAYFKI010000002.1:8346-19407 GCA_964343525.1 uncultured Cyanobium sp. | reverse complement strand
CACGCCGGCACCGATGCAGGCACCTCCACTCACCGGATTGGAGGAGGTCACATAGGGGTAGGTGCCGTGGTCGAGGTCGAGCAGGGTGCCTTGGGCACCTTCAAACAAGATGTTTTTGCGGGCCCTGGCGGCTTCATGGATGGCCCGGGTGCAGTCGACCACATGGGGAGCCAGCCGCTGGCCGTAGCCCACGTATTCAGCCACCACCGCCTCGAAATCGAGCGGTTCGATGCCGTAGAGCTTTTGGAGGGTTTCGTTTTTCTCCGCCAGGGGCCCCGCCAGGCGATCCCGCAACCGGGCCTCATCGAGGATGTCGAGGATGCGAATGCCGTTGCGCTGGGACTTATCGGCGTAGGTGGGCCCGATTCCACGACCGGTGGTGCCAATGCGCCGCTCCCCGCGGCTCTGCTCCATCGCCTGATCCAACAGGCGGTGGTAGGGCATGGTCACGTGGGCCGTCGAAGCCAACTTGAGACCGGAGGCATCGATGCCAAAGCCGGTGAGCATGTCCAGCTCGGCCAGCATCACCTTGGGATCGACGACCGTGCCTGAGCCAATCAGGCAAATGGTGTCGGGATAAAGAATTCCTGAGGGGATCAGGTGCAGCTTGAGCACCTTGTCGTCGACGACGATGGTGTGACCGGCGTTGACACCGCCCTGATAACGCACCACCACATCGGCGGAACGGCTCAGCAGATCGGTGATCTTGCCTTTCCCCTCGTCACCCCACTGCGCACCGATGACGACAACGTTGGCCAAAGACACAGCGGCCCGTAGCCGCTTCTGAGCACAATGTGTGAGCTTCTCAGATGGGATGGCCTTTCGTCAAAAAGGCCCCATAGAAGCTCAGTGGAAGTTGAGCTGAAAGCTCAGGCGCCCCGAACCACATTGGCCTCGGCTTTTTTGAGCTCCTTGCTCAGCCGATCGCGCAGGGCGTCGGGCACCGGGCGGTTGGGGTAGTTGGTGTAGTGGCCAGCCAGGGAGTTGAGGGCCGTCTGCATCGTGGTGAACGACGCCAAACCATTCACCGCGCTGCGGGGCCGGTAGCGGGCGGTGTAGCTGTTGATCAAGGTGCGGGCCTGGGCTTCAGCCTCTGGACGGCTGGGATCGTCGGCACCGAGGGTGATCGTGGCCAGCAGCACATCGGCCACGGCCACCGTGTCTTCGACGTAGTTGCCACTCAGGCCCGTGGAGGAGCCCCCACAGGCGGTGAGCAGCAGGCAGGCGCAGAGGCCCAGGGCAATGGAGACCTTGCCCAAGGCCGCGGCCAACTTGGCCAGTCCCCCCATCAACCGCTGGCTCCAGGCGGTGATCACAGCAGTCATGGGGAAAAGGCGTGTAACGAGAATCGTAGGGGGCCAGACCAACCCGGGAGGAGCCGGGCTAGATGCCGGCGCGCTGGCGTTGCAGGGTGGGCAGGAGGGTCGTGAGCAGGTCGGCGGCCGCCAGATCCTGCTTGGCACCCGTGGCGCGCTCCACCAGCTCAATCTGACCATCGGCCGCACCACGGCCCACCACCACCCGCCAGGGGATGCCAATCAGATCGGCATCTTTGAATTTCACCCCGGCCCGCTCCCCGCGGTCATCGAGCAGCCCATCCACGCCGGCTTCCTGCAACTGGGTGTAGAGCTGTTCGGCCAGGGCCAACTGGGCCGGTTCGGCAACATTCGCCGGCACCACGATCACTTCAAACGGGGCAATGGCGACAGGCCAGCAGATGCCGTGGTCGTCGTGGTGCTGCTCCACAGCCGCCTGGGCCAGCCGGGATACCCCAATGCCGTAGCAACCCATCCACAGGGCTTCCTCGCTGCCAGCCTCGTTGGTGAAGCGGGCATCGAGGGCCTCGGAGTATTTGCGGCCCAATTGAAAAATGTGGCCCACCTCAATGCCACGGGAGGCTTCCAACCGTTGGCTGGGGTCATGAACGCAGCGATCCCCGGGCTGGGCCGCCCGCAAATCCACCACCTCCGGCAGGGGGGCGAGCTCCTCCCAGCTGGCTCCGCAGCAGTGGGTGTCGATCCGGTTGGCACCGCACACAAACCGCTCCAGCTCCCGGGCGGTGGGATCGGCCAAGCGCCACCACTGGGGGTGCCAATCCTTGGCGCCCGCCAGCAGGCGGTCGTCGAGGTTGGGACCGAGATAGCCCAAGGGCAGGGGCTCGAGCCCCTGGGCCAGGAGCTGGTCTGGGCTGATGGGTGTGATCTCCAGCAGGGCACCCCGCTCAGCGGCCGCCTTAGCCGCCACCGCATTGGCCAATTTCACCGGATTGAGCTGCTGATCACCCCGGAGGCTCACGAGCAGGGGCTGGGATGGCCCCTCGGCAAAACGGGCCAGTAGCAGCAGCACCTTCACCGTTTGGGTGGGGTCGAAGCCATGGGCAGCGCAGAGCTGCTCGATCGTGCTCTGACCAGGGGTGGAAAGCTCCTTGACGCCAGCGGCCTCAAGCACCACAGGCTCCGATGCCAGGGACACCGCCCGCTCCTGGTTGGCGGCATAACGGCCATCGCCGCTGGCCAGGATGAGGTCTTCGCCCGCATCGGCGGTGACCATAAATTCCTGACTAGCGGAGCCCCCGATCGCCCCGCTGTCGGCCTCCACCGCCACCGCCCGCAGCCCGCAACGGGCAAAGATCCGGCGGTAGGCCTGATCCATCGCGCCATAGGTCTCCTTGAGAGAGGCCTCGTCGGCATGGAAGGAATAGGCATCTTTCATGATGAATTCCCTGCCCCGCATCAAGCCAAAACGGGGGCGAATTTCATCGCGGAATTTGGTCTGGATTTGATAGAGGTTGACCGGCAGCTGCCGATACGACCGCAACAGATCGGCCGCCAGGGTGGTGATCACCTCTTCATGGGTGGGACCCAGGCCCAGCTCCCGGCCCTGGCGATCCTCCAGGTGGAACATGATCCCTTCGCCAGCGGTGTAACCCGCCCAACGGCCACTGCGCTGCCACAACTCGGCAGGCTGCAACTGGGGTAAGAGGGTTTCCAGGGCCTCGGCGCGGTTCATCTCCTCCCGAACGATCTGGGAGACCTTCTGCAGAACACGCCAGAGCAGGGGCAGATAGGCGTAGACGCCGGAGGCCACCCGACGGATGTAGCCACCCCGCAACAACAACTTGTGGGAGGGAATCTCAGCTTCGGCCGGGTCGTCCCGCAACGTCACCAGCATCAGGCGGGAGACGCGCATGGCCGTGCATCCAGAAGTTGGCGGAACCTATCACTGCAAGGCCCAAAAACCTCTGCTAGTCTCCGGCCTCGTTCCAACCCGTCCTAGGGCCGTCTCATGCTTCCCCTCCCTGGCCCGATCCACCCAGCGGCCAGCGGAAGCTTCCCCCCGGGCATCGGCCATGACCCTGCTGCCGAGGGCTCCGAGGCCGGGGATGCTCTGGTCGGAATTGACGATGTTCAGAAGGCTCTGAACCGTTCGCGGGCTTCGGTGTATCGCTACACCAACACCGATCCACGCAACCTCAATCCAGCCTTTAACCCCCGCAAACTCAACCCCGAATACCGCAGCGACCAGAAAGATCCGCTGCTGTTCCACCCCAACGAGGTGGCCCGATTCGCCCGCGATGTGCTGCGGATCAAAGAGGTGACCGTGGAGGTGCTCAACTCCCCCTCCACCGCCACCCAGCAGCTGCTTGGCTCTATTTTAGAAGAATTGCGCGCCATCCGCACCCGGCTGGACCTCCAGGACAGCCCTGCCACAACGGCCCTTCGGGCCAGGCATGACAGCCATGGGCAGGACTCCCACGGACAGCAATCACGGCCCGCTGCCTAACTTTGTGTCCTTCGTTGACCGCAGGAGCTCGCCAGCTGGCTGAGCTCCAACCCTATGGATCCCCTTCCCTCCGTTAGCCAACCATCCCGTTCCAGTTCTTCCCAGAGCAACGCCGTTGAGGCCCCTGGGGAAGCGGGCGAGGATCCCTACAGTCCGGGCCCCCAACCCGCTCCATACATCGTTGGCGTGCTCATCGCTGGGCTGACGGTGACCGTGCCCCTACTCACCGTTTTGATGGGCCGCAGTGGTGACATGGCCCCCGTCATCAGCGAATCCACCCCATCCCAAGCCATTCCGGCTGCCTGGGCCAGCGACCAGTTCAGCGCTGACGCTGGAGCAAAAAGCCCTCGTAACCAAGGGCCTGGAAGATCCGGGCCGGATCGCCAAAACCAGCCGCATTCACCAGCGCCGTGAGACGCGCTTCCCCAATCGGGTGCAGGCCGTGGGTTAGCGGCTCCAGATCGGCCGCATCCGCCTTCAGACCACTGGCCCGCTGAAATCCCAACCAGGCAGCTGCTACTTGGGCTTGCAAGGGGGAGCGCTCCGGCGCCATCAAGTCCACCAGCACCAATTGGCCCCCGGGCTCCAAACTGCGGGCGAGCGCCGTGAGGAACGCCAACTTGGTGCCGTCATCCGGCAGCGACTGCAACACCAGCACCGAGAGGGCTCCGGCGAACATCGCCTCAGCCTCCAGGTCCTCCACGGTGGTTTGCTGCCAGTGGATCTCCGCACTGGCGGCCAACCGTTGCTGGGCCGCGGCCAACATCTCCGCCGAGGGGTCAATGGCCCACAACTGCCAATCGGGCCGCTGGCTCCTGGCCTCCACCAACTCAGCGCCCGTGCCACAGCCAGCCACCAACACCGGTGCCCCGGAACGGCTCGCCAGGGGCGACGCAGCCAACAAAGCCACCGCGAGCCTGGCCAGGCTGGCGTAGCCCGGAATCAACTGCTGGACCGTGAGGTCGTAGCCCAAGGGTGCAGACACTGTGTGACATCGGCCGCCCCGATGCTAGGCACCCTGACGGGCGTGGATTAAGTTGGGCGGCGCCCTTTCCCATTGCCCGACCGTGCCCACCATCCGTTTCGAACAGGAAGGCCAGCAGGTCGGTTGCATTGAGGGGGCCAATCTCCGCAAGGCAGCCCTCGACGCTGGGATCAATCCCTACAAGGGCCTCAACAACGTCAACAACTGCGGTGGCCTGGGCCAGTGCGGCACCTGCGTGGTGGAAGTGCTGGAGGGAGCCAACAACCTCTCCCCCCGCAGCGACGTGGAGGAGGTCTACCTGGCCGACCGTCCCGCCAACTACCGCCTCAGCTGCCGCACCAGCGTCAACGGTGACGTGACCGTGCGCACCCGCCCCACCAACGCCGTGGGCAAGGGCTCCAACAGCCTGCTCGGCGCCCTCAAATCCCTGATCGGCAAATAGGCCCCGGGGCCCACGAGGGCAGCCGGATGTGGTGGCAAGCGCCATGAAGCTCTACAGCTACGCCAAGTGCTCCACGTGCTTGAAGGCCATCCAATGGCTGAAGCAGCGCGGCATCCAGCCCTCTCCAATTGACATCACCGAGACCCCTCCCAGCCAGGACGAGCTGCGGCTGGGCCTCGAGCAACTGGGTCGTCAGCGGTTGTTTAACACCAGTGGCCTGAGTTATCGGGCCCTGGGATCCGCCGCCGTGAAGGCCATGGACGACGGCCAGGCCCTGGCGGCGCTGGCGGCCGATGGCAAGTTGGTCAAACGGCCGTTTTTGATCACCGACCAACAGCAGGTGGTGACCGGCTTCAAACCGGAAGAGTGGGAGGCGTTGTTTCCGACGCCATAGCGCCCGCAGCTGAAGCACCCGCAGCCGTCGTGAGCTGATCGAGCTCGCGGATCAGGGCTTCAATCCCGGAGCGGCTGATCTGGCTGAGGTAGGTGCCCTTGAGCCCATCAATCAGGGCACAGATCAGATCTTGCGATCGCGCCAAGCCTTCGCCCCGCTCCAGGGCCGCGGCCAATTCTTCCCAGAAGCGATCAATCACCCGCTGCAGCAGATCCAGCTGGATGTCGTCGCGGCGGCCGAGGCTGCTGCCCGTGCTCCGCGCAAGCTCCAGCAGGCTCTCCACCATGCCCCCGGCGAGCTGCTTGCTCAGTCCGGTTTCCATCTGCAGCAGGGGTTGAAGAGGCCGCAGGGGCGGAGGCACCACCGTGCGCTCCAGGCTCTGGCGCAGGGCATAGCCCAGCACCCCCTGCAACTCGGGCCCAAGCCGGGGCAACACCTGACTCAACAGCAGGGGTGCCCAGATCTGCACCAGTTCCAAAAGGGCCTGCTCGTCGCGGCTGGAGGCCACGCTCTGGTGGCTGCATAGGCTGCGAATCCGTTGCGGCCACTGGCGTGAGCGGATCAAGCCCTGGGCCCCGTCAAGCAACTGCAGCGCCAACACCTCAAACAACTCCACCGCCAACAGGGCCACCACCGCCCGGCTCACCACCGCCCGCAGGGGCTCGATCGTGATCAGGCCGGAACTCTGCAGGCGCTCCAACACCGGCAACAGCCGCAACCAGCGCCAGAAGGGCAACAGCAACGGCAGGTCAATCCAACGGCGCAGCAGGGCATCGCGCCATCCCAGCCCCGGCAAACGCCGACGCAGCCGAATCACCCGCAACACAATGTCGAGGGCAAACACGCTCTGAAACGCGATCAGATCAATGCGCCAGAAATGGTCGGTGGGGCGCCCATTGCCATCAATCGAGCGCGCGTAATTGGTGGCCACCAGGGGCAACACCTGGTCACGCCAAAACTGGCGCTCCTGGGCCCAGCCATGCTGCTGGAGCCAGGGGGCACTGAGCAGTTGCTGGGATGCCTGCACGGCAGAGACCTGGTTGGAGCGCTGCCGCAGCCGGGTTTTGATCTTCTCGAGGGTGCCGGATCCCTCGGATGCCAGAAAGGGATTGGTTTCGATCAGGGCCACGCTCAACCGGGCCTGGCGTTGCAGCAGGGATTGCTGTTGGGGGGTGAGCACGCTGCCGGCGGGCAGGGGACCCAGGGCCTGATCAAGCTGGCCAAAGGCCTTTAGGTAGGCCTGGGTTTCCGGATGGGGCTCAATGCCCTTGATCGGATCCACCCAGGGGGTGATGTCGGGGATCGCGCCAAGGGGCACCACCAACGGCACCGAGGGGATCGGGTAAAGGTTGCGTTGCAGCCAGAACGTGCGCAACGGCACGTAGGTGAGATCAAAGGCCACCCACACCAAATTCACGCTGGCCCAGATCGCCACAAAGCGATCCCAGCCCCTGCTCCAGCGGCCGGCATCGGGCAGGGCCGGATCTTGCCAGCGAGGACGGGCCATCGGAACGGGGAACTGGACGCTGCGGTGCCTAATCTGCCTTGTCCAGAAGGAAGTCACGCTTGAGCGACACCAGCAAGAGCCCCGAAGGGGTCGCCCAGGAATCGGCCTGGTCCTTTTGGCGCAGCGTGTTGATCACCCTCGCGGTGGCCCTGGGCATTCGCCAGTTCCTGGTGGAAGCCCGCTACATCCCCTCGGGCTCCATGCTGCCCGGGCTGCAGATTCAGGATCGGCTGCTGGTGGAGAAACTCACTTACCGCCACCAGGCCCCCCAACGCGGCGACATCGTGGTGTTCCACTCGCCTTATCACTTCGATCCGGTGCTGACGACGGCCTCCAGCCGCAACCCGTTGCAATGCCTGGTGGTCAATCTGCCCGTGATTGGCAACCTGCCCGGCATCGCCAACCCAGCCTGCGACGCGTTCATTAAGCGGGTGATTGGCCTGCCCGGGGAACAGGTGAGCGTGGATCCCACCGGCCATGTGGCGATCAATGGCCGCCGGCTGATCGAGCCCTACGTGCAGAACTACTGCCGCGTCGATGCCCAGGGCATGGGCCCCTGCCGGCCCCTCAATGCCGTGGTTCCCCCGGGCCATGTGCTCACCCTGGGGGACAACCGGGCCAACAGCTGGGATGGTCGGTTCTGGCCCGGGGGCGCGTTCCTGCCCGAATCGGAAATCATCGGGCGGGCGTTCTGGCGCTTCTACCCCTTCAACCACACGGGCCCCTTGACCCCGAAGAGCTTCACCCTGGAGAACTCCTGAGCTGCCAACTGGCGGGGGCCACGAGCCCACAGGCCCTGATCTGGCCGGTGATGGTGGAGCCCAACAGGGGCTGGTTGGCCGCCAGCGACAACGACACCTCCGACTGCCATGGCCAAAGGGCGCGTGGGTCAAACAGCAGCCAGCGCCGGCTGCCGCCTTGCAACTGCTCCGGGGCCTGGCCGAGCAACTGGGAACCGCCCCAACTGAGCACCTGCCACAGCTGAGCCGCGCTCCAGCCTCGGGCCTCCACCAATTCCTGCCAGAGCTGGGGCAGCACCAGCCCATGGGGCGCACCATGGCCCGCCACCCCAGGGCGGCGCTGATCCAGCGGCAGCAGCTGCTCCTCAGCATCGAGTGCCATGTGGTGGACGGCCACGGCAGTGATCAAGCCCTCCGCCAGGCCCTCCACCAAGGCATCACGATCCTGCGGCCCACCCAGGGAGGGCACCACGCGCCAGCCTTCCGCCGTGGGATCCAGCCGGCCGCTATCGGCCACCAGATGCCACCAGCCCACCGTGGCCCCTAGGGGCTCGGCGCGGCCAGGCCGATGGCGCAGGGCCGCCACCGCCTCAGCGGTGGAGAGATTCATCCAACACAGCACGCGATCAGCGTGCTGGGCGGCGAGGGTTAACAGGCTTTGCAGGGGCAGGGTTTCACTGGCCCGAAGATCGAGTGGCCAACCGGCCCGTAGCGCCTCCACCCCCTCACGCACAAAGCCACCGGCGGCCAACGCGGCCTGGCGCGGGGCCACCAACACCGGCGCCTGGCCCATCTCACCGAGGGCCAGCCCGCGCTCCAACAGCGGCAGGGGCGGCATGTCGGGACCCGTGGCCAAGCCAACGGCCCCCGCCGCGAGCTGGTCGGCATGGGGGGCAAGAGCCTGATCCGCTCCCTCCACGCTGAAACTGCCCCAGAGCCTGAGTTGCACGGGCGCAGACACCTCGGCCGCCGGCAAGGGCGCCAAGGTGAGACGCTCCGGGCGATCGCGCCAACTGGGCGCCCAGGGCAACAGGCCAACGGTGCCGTAACCGCCCGCTGCGGCGGCAGCACTGAGGCTGGCCAGGGTTTCCGAGCGGCCGCTCAGTGGCTCTTCGAGAACGCTATGGGGATCCACCAAAGGGGGCGCCAGCAACCATCCCGAGGCATCGATGGCCGTAAGCCCGAGGGAGAGGGCCTGGGCTGCTACCGACTCCCCCCAGGCCAGCAGGGCCCCGGCCTCGGGATGCCCATCACCCGCCAGCAGGACGTCGGTGCACTGGATCGGTTGATCCGGTCCGGCGAGGACCTGGACCTGCTGCAACCAGATCGGAGGGGTCAAGGCCTAAAGGGCACCGGCGGCGGTGCGATCCAACACCCCCCCAAGGTGGTTGGTGAGATTCATGGCCGCCACCACCGGCGTGCCAGTGGCCCCATCGGGATAGTCGATCACGGTCACGCCGCCATTGCCCTGCTTGATCGCCCAGATATCGGCCGCAGTCAGGCCGAGCAGCGCACACAAAATCGCCTTGTTGACCGCGTCATGGGCCACCACCAGGGCCGTTTCCTGGGGATCCAGCGAGGCCGCGATCCGATTCCAGGTGGCCAAGGAGCGCTCCCACACATCGTGGATGGTCTCCCCTTCCGGCATCTGCACGGTTTCCGGGGCCCGCTTCCAATCGGCCAGCAGCTCAGGCCAGCCCTCGGCAATCTCAGGCTCCAACCGCCCTTCCCAAAGGCCGTGGCCGATCTCCACCAGGCCTTTGGTGCTGGTGAGGGGTACACCGGGATGGGCGGCCAGGATCGCTTCGGCGGTCTGGCGCGGGCGGGCCATGGCACTGGTGTAGGCCCGTTGAATCTGCACAGGGGCCAAAAAGGTGCTGGCCGCTTCGGCCTGGGCACGGCCATTGGCATTGAGGGGGATGTCGATCTGCCCCTGGAAGCGGCCTTCCCGGTTCCAGTTGGTTTCCCCGTGGCGCACCAGCAAAAGCCGCGCACCCCGACCCTTGCTCGGCACGGGCAAGCCGAGGTGGCCCACGCCATTGAGCGATTCCACCTGAACAGCCGTTCCACCCCGGGGGCTGGGGCTCAGATTCAGCACGGAAATGGAGGCGTTATCCAGCCGCAGGCGACGAAACCCTGCCGTGGGCAGCTCCAGCAGGCTCAACAGCAGGCAGCGCAGGATGGCGTTGTGGGCCACCACCAACACGGTTTGCTGGCTTGAAGGATCGTTGGCCGCAGGATGGCGCTCCAGCAGGTGCCGTTTGAAGCGATCCGCCTGCTCCCTGAGCTCCACCAAGGGTTGGTAACGGCGCCCATCGGCGTGTTCGAGCACCAGGGCTTCGGGGGCCTGGCGCCACTGGCGTTCCTGCTCCGGGAAGCGCTCTTGGATCTCGGGGCGCAGCAGCCCACTCCAGGGCTCCAGATCGATCTCCAGCAGGTCATCGCTGGCCTCGGCGGTGAGGCCCTGGCCGTGGTCTGCCAACAGACTGTCGGCGGTCGCGCTGGCCCGGCTCAGCGGGGAGGTGTAGACGTGGTCGAAGCGCAGCTCCTTGAGGGCCTGGCCGACGGCGCGGGCCTGCTGGTGCCCCTCGGGCGTGAGGCTGGAGGCATCATCCCGGCCCTGCACGCGGTGCTCAGTGTTGAAGCTGCTGAGCCCATGACGGACCAACACAATCCGGAGGGGCAAGGCTCGATCGCTGCTCGCGGCCCATCGTATGGGAGGGGAGAATCAAGGCCCCTTCCGAGCCCCAGCGCTTGAGCGTCAACGGCCCCCACCCTGGGCAGCAGGTCCCCGCCAAGCCCTCCCCCGGCTGGAAACAGCTGCTGGCGCTGCTCAGCTTGGTGCTCACCGGCTTGCTGTGGTTCAACGGCCTGCTCGAAAGCCTGCAACGGCCGTCGGTGGGCAACGCCCTCGCCCTACGCCAGCTGGAGCTCCAGGTGTTGGCCGAACCCGCCATCCCCCCTGCTGGGCGTGCCCTGCTGGGGGGGCAAGCACCGCTGAAGCAACTGCGCGATGAACTGCGCCACCAGATCGACCAGGCCCAGACCCCACCACCACCCAGCCAGGCGCTGGAGCTGGCCCTGCTCAATGCCCAGGCCGGCCAAGCCGAACAGGCCCGCCAAGAGCTGAATGCTTTACAGGCCCAGGTGACTCCGGAGCAGCGCCCGTTACTGGAGGCCCTGGGTGCCACCCACCACCCAGACGGTGGC
>CAYFKI010000002.1:930-8246 GCA_964343525.1 uncultured Cyanobium sp. | reverse complement strand
GCCAGCTGGACCCTCTCGCCCCTGCAACAACAGCTGGTGTGCCAGCGGCTGAGCGCGGGGCCAGCCCAAGCCACGTTGGCGGGCGCCTGCGCCTCCACCCTGGATCCGGGGGCCCTGGCCCAACGCCAACACCAGGCCCTGCTGCGACTGCTGGGGGTGAGCGTGGCGCCGGTGGTGCTGTTGCTGCTGGGAAGTGCCCTGTTGCTGCGGCAACTCTGGAAGCGCTGGCGGCGTCAACTGCCAGCGGCGCCAGCCCTGGTGGGGCCACCCCAAAACCTGGTGGATGTCACCCTGCTGGTGGCCGGTGGCTTTGTGGTGTGCGGCGAACTGCTCACCCCCTTGCTCCTCGCCCCTTGGCTGCAAAGCGGACTGGGGGTGTTCTCACGCCATCCGGCGCTGCAGCAGGCCCTGACCGTGCTCGGGATGTACGGGGGGCTGATGAGCCTGCCCCTTGTGATCCTCTGGGCCCAGCTGCGCCATCAGGGCATCCCACCCCAAGGGGGCTGGCTGCAATGGCGCTGGCGGCCGCTCGCCACGGCCGCTCGCGCGGGCTTGCTGCATGTGCTGATGGTGCTGCCGCTGGTCACCCTGGTGGGCTGGCTGATGGAGCACGTGGTGGGCGGCGGCAGTGGCAGCAACCCCCTGCTCGAACTGGTGCTCAACACCGCCAACCCCCTGGCCCTGGCGCTGTTTGCCCTGACCGCCATCGTGTTGGCTCCCCTGTTTGAAGAAACCCTGTTTCGCGGGGTTCTGTTGCCCGTGATCGGGGTGCGCTACGGGGGCTTCTGGGCCGTCGTGGTGAGCGCGCTGGTGTTTGGGATCGCCCACCTCAGCCTGGGCGAACTGCCCGCGCTGGTGGTGCTTGGGCTGGGGTTGGGTTGGCTCAGGCTCCAGAGCGGCCGGCTGGCCCCCAGCGTGGTGATGCATGGGCTCTGGAATGGCCTCACGTTTGTGAACCTGTTGCTGTTCGCTGGTTAAGGGGCGCCTGGGCCTTGCTTGCCGGCCTTGGGGGTGGTTCACTTGCGCAGCGCCCGGCTTCTCCTTTGGTTGCCTCCTTTTCATCGCAACCGATCGCCGCTGAGGCTCTTTCAGAACCCACGCGGGTGCCCAAGCCGCAATGGTCGTCGCGGGGCCTGGGCCAGCGCACGCCCAAACCGGCTCCCAGCCGCGCCCTCACCCTGATCCAGGGATCGTTCTCCGGTCGCAAGGTTGAGCGCCGGTCGCCCTGGCTCGCCGGTTTCCACCGGGCCGCCGATGGCACCCTGGCCGGCCTGGGGGTGTGCATGTTGGCGCTCAGCGGCCTCACCCTGCATTGGCAAAACCAATGGGGGCACCAATACGAGCAGCTGGAGATCTCCCAATCCCTAGGCCAACGCCTCCAGGAATCGGCGGCCGTGCTGGAGCAACATCACCTGGGTGCCGTCAAGCGCCCTGGCTTGCTGGTGCCGACCAACAGTGACAACCTGATCTATCTCCAGGCGTCGCGTCCGACCCCCCGGGCCCAGGCCGTGGCCCTGTTGAGCAGCCTCCAACTGGCTCCCATCCGGGCGGGCTATTGATTGTTCCTGGCCCCTGGGCCCCTAGCTGATTCGATGGTGCCCCAATCCCCCCTGCCCCTGGAGCGCGTACCGCGCCAACCGAGGCGATCGCGGCAGGCCAACCGGGTACTTGATCTGCACAGCGTGCGCGCCCGTCGGCTGATCGCGGTCTATTTGATCTTGGCGGCGGGTTTGGGCGGCCTGGCCGTACGCCTGGCCTGGCTGCAACTGGTGGATGGGGGCAACCTCGAAACCCGGGCCCGCTCGATCCAAACCCACGCGATCGCCCCGATTGGCGAACGCCGCACCATCGTGGACCGCACCGGCAGCCTGGTGGCCCTCGACGAGGAGCGGTTCACGCTCTGGGCCCACCCGCGCTACTTCAACTTCCCAGGCGACAAGCCCCAGGCCATCCGCTCTCCCCAGGATGTGGCCGCCAAATTGGCGGGCGTGCTGGCCCAACCGCCAGCGGCCCTGGTGGCGGCGATGGCGGGCCGGCGCAGCGGCGTGAAATTGGCCACGGATCTGGATCCGGAAACCGCCGGTCGGGTCAAGGCTCTCGGGATCAGCGGCCTCGATCTGGAGGCCTACCCCCATCGCATTTATCCCCAGGGTCCCCTGTTCGCCAACGTGGTGGGCTTTCTAAACCTGGAGCGGGTCCCCCAGGCCGGCCTGGAACAAAGCCGCAGCAGTGATCTCAAGCGCCACGAAACCACCGTGCGGATGCTGCGGGGGGCCGATGGCACCCCGTTACCCGAAGGCTTGTCGGCGGGCTCGCTCTATGGCGACGACCTGAGGCTGCAACTCACCCTCGATGCCCGCCTGCAACAGGTGGCCCAGCAGGCCCTGATCAAGCAGGTGAAGCAGTGGCACGCCAAACGGGGTGCGGCCCTGGTGATGGATGTGCGCAACGGCGAGATGCTGGCCCTGGCCTCCACCCCCACCTACGACCCCAACCAATTCTGGAAGTTCAAACCCGGGCTGTTCCGCGAGTGGTCGGTGCAAGACCTCTACGAACCGGGCTCCACCTTCAAACCGATCAACCTGGCTCTGGCCCTTCAGGAAAAAGCCATCGATCCCAACGGCAAGGTGGTCGACAACGGCCAGCTATCCATCGGCGGTTGGCCGATCTTCAACCACGACCACAAGGGGCATGGGGTAATCGACTTTCCCACCGTGCTGCAGGTGTCCAGCAACATCGGCATGGTGCAGGCGATGAAGCACGTGAAGCGGGATCGCTTCTGGCACTGGTTGCATGCCTTTGGCATCGATGTGACCCCGGACACCGACCTCCCCGGAGCCGTTGCCGGCGAGTTGAAAGCCAAGGCCGACTTCATCAGCCAGCCGATCGAATCCGCCGTGGCCTCCTTCGGCCAAGGCTTCTCGCTCACACCCCTCAAACTGCTCCAGCTGCACGCCATGCTCGCCAATGGCGGCCGGTTGGTGAGCCCGCACATCACCCGGGGCCTGCGTTCCGGCGATGGCCTGGCCGCGCCCGCCCCCGCCAATGGGGTGCCCCTGCTGGATCCCGGCGTGACGCAGACGGTGATGCGCTGGATGGAAACGGTGGTGGAAAAGGGCAGCGGCAAGGGGGCGCGAATCAAGGGCTATCGCATCGGTGGCAAAACCGGAACGGCGCAGAAAGCTGAACGGGGTGTGTACATCCCCGGGGCACGGATCTGCAGCTTTGTGGCCCATCTGCCCATCGACAACCCCCGCTACGTGGTGCTGGTGGTTGTTGACGAACCCCAGGGAGGCAATGCCTATGGCTCCACCGTGGCGGTGCCGGTCGCCAAGCAAATCATCGACGCCCTGCTGGTGCTGGAGCACATTCCACCCTCACCGCCAAAGGCAGCCAATCCCGTCTGAGCAGGGCTGTGGCTGTTCCCTGAAACTTCACGCGCTGTTTGGGCACAGCCAAAACGCTCTGGCTAGCGTGAACTCCATCAGGGTTTGCTTCCCCGTCCTCCGCCATGGCCAATCTGCTCGATCAACTCGCTGCCATGACCGTGGTGGTGGCTGACACTGGCGATATTGACGCGATCAAACAATTCACCCCGCGGGATGCCACCACCAACCCCTCGCTGATCCTGGCGGCGGCCCAGATTCCCACCTACCAAAACCTGATCGACCGCTCGCTGATCGAAAGCCGCGAGGTGATGGGAGCGGACGCCTCCGCCGAAGAGGTGGTGCGCGAAGCCCTCGATGAAATCTGCGTCACCTTTGGCAAGGAGATTCTCAAAATCGTGCCGGGCCGCGTGTCTACCGAAGTGGATGCCAGGCTCAGCTACGACACCGAGGCAACGATCGCCAAAGCCCGCAAGTTGATTGGCCTCTACCGCATGGCGGGCATCGGCACCGACCGGGTGCTGATCAAAATTGCCTCCACCTGGGAAGGCATCAAGGCCGCCGAAAAACTGGAACGGGAAGGCATCCACTGCAACCTCACCCTGCTGTTTGGCTTTGCCCAGGCCGTGGCCTGCGCCGAAGCCGGCGTGACCCTGATTTCCCCGTTTGTGGGTCGCATTCTTGATTGGTACAAAAAAAGCACGGGTCGCGATAGCTATCCCGGCCCAGAAGATCCCGGCGTGCTTTCGGTGAGCAAAATTTTCAACTACTTCAAAACCTACGGCTACAAAACCGAGGTGATGGGGGCCAGTTTCCGCAACACCGACGAGATCGTGGAACTGGCCGGTTGCGATCTGCTCACCATTTCACCCGGACTACTCGACCAACTCAGGCAAACCGAAGGGGTGCTGGCGCGCAAGCTGGATGCCGCCAACCCCCAACCCGCCGACGCGCAAATCCACCTCAACGAAAGCGAGTTCCGCGCCATGCTCGCCGCGGATGCGATGGCCACCGAAAAACTCGAAGAGGGCATCGGCGGCTTCACCAAGGCGATCGAAACCCTGGAGGCCCAGCTGGCCCACCGCCTCGCCGAATTGGAAGGGGGCGCCGCCTTCGGCCATGCGGTGCACGAAATTTTCCTGCTCAATGACCTCGACGGCGATGGCTGCATCAGCCGCGAAGAGTGGCTGGGCAGTGATGCGGTGTTCGATGCCCTCGACACCGACCAGGACGGCCGGTTGCTGCCTGCCGATGTGCGCGGTGGGCTCGGAGCCGCCCTGGCCTTAATCAGCCCTTGAGCTGGATCAGGCAAGATCCTTCTGACCTCGCTGCCTAGCCCCGCCTGTGAACGCCCTCGACACCATGCGCGCCCTGGCCAGCACCGGTGAGGTGATGACCGTGGAACCGGGTGAACAGATCTTCGCTTCGGGCGAAGCGGGCCATTGCATGTATGGCCTGCTGGAGGGTTCGGTGATGCTGAGCTGGAATGGCGACCAGGGCCATGAACAAATCAATGCGGGGGATGTGTTCGGCGCTGGGGCGTTGGTCACCAGCGCCCATCGCCGCTATGGCAATGCCAAGGCGATCACCCCCTGCAAGCTGCTGAAGATGAATCGCGAGAAGTTTCTATTTGCCGTGCAGGAATCGCCGATGTTTGCCCTCGAGCTCCTGGGCTCCATCGATCACCGGCTGCGTCAGCTCAAGGACTGCACCAAAGGCTGAACCGCTTCTCTTGCGCTGAGCTGGAACCCCATCCGCTGGAACTTCATCAGCTGGAGCCCCATCAGCTGGAGCTCCTTTGAAACAACAGGCGCTTGATCACCCGCTGGGCAATGTCGCCATAGCCCATCTCACCTGAGAGGATCTGGGCGATGCGTTGGGGAGCCGTGGGTCGTTTGACCCCCAATTGGTACCCCACCTTGGGCAGGCGATAGAACACCTGGGCGATGCGTTTGCCCCAGGCCATCGACTCCCCCCAATCGCTGCGCATCTGCCGGCTGTAGGTGTCCAGGGCCTGGATGTCTCCCCCCAGCCAGCCATCGAGGGCCTCGGCGGCGCGGCAACCACTGATCAGGGCCGGTCGGATGCCCTCCGCCAAAAAGGGATCACACAGCGACGCCGCATCCCCCACGGCAACAGCCCCTTCGCAGGCGCCTGAGCCATGCAGCGGGTGGTGGCCATCCCAGATGCGCAGTTGGCCATGGCGGCGCACCCCCGCGTCGGCCGGATAGCCCAGGCTGGGCAGCAGCTGGGAGAGCACCGCCTCACTGTCGGCGGCTTCGCGGCCAATGAATGTGCCCACGCCGATGCTGTAGCCACCCTGGCGCGGGAAGGCCCAACAAAAGCCATGGCGCACCAGACCAAATTCAAAGCGAGCCACGTGGGGATCTTCCACCGCCCCCTCCAGATCCACCGACACGGTGGAGGCATAGCGGGGGTTCGGCGGCCCCAACCCCAACTGGGTCGCCAAGCCCGACGCGGAACCATCGGCCACCACCAGGGCCTTGGCGAACAACAGCTGCTCCTTGGTGTCTGCTGACTCTGTTGGCGCTGCCGGCTTTGCTGACGCTGCCGGCTCTGTTGGCGCGGCCGGCTTTGCTGGCGTCTCTGCCACTGCCCGCACCTGCCACTTGGCCCCATCACCGCTAGCCCCACCGCCACGGCTTGTCGCGCGGGAGGCCCCCACCACGCGCACCCCCTGGGCAAACAGGGCGCCGGCAGCCTGGGCCTGCTGCATCAAGTAGGCATCAAACACCGAACGGCGCACGATCCAAAACGGTGAGTCCCCCAACAAGGGAGCGATCACGGGATCCTCCAGACACCAGGTGAAACGCACCTGCTCGATCACCGCATCCACGGCGGGCGAGAGATCAAAGGGAAACAGCCGCTGCACCGAGGCCGCCATGCCTCCCCCGCACGCTTTGCTGCGGGGGAAGGGGGCCTGATCCAGCACCAGCACGGAGCGGCCACGCTGGGCGAGGTGGAACGCCGCCGCACTGCCAGCGGCCCCAGCGCCAATCACCACCACATCGAAGACGGTGGATGGAACTGCACCGAAGGCAGAGCGAGAAGACGCGCTCACACCTTGAGGATGTCGGCTTCCTTCTCGGCGAGCAACTTCTCCAACTCGGCGATGAACTTATCGGTGGTTTTCTGCACCTTGTCCTGCTCATCGCGGCTTTGATCTTCGGAGAGTTCCCCCTCCTTCTCCTGCTTCTTGATGCGATCAATGGCATCGCGGCGCACATTGCGCAGCGCCACCTTGCCCTCCTCGGCGTACTTGGCGGCGATCTTGCAGAGATCCTTGCGCCGGTCCTCGGTGAGGGGAGGGATGTTGATGCGAATCACCTTGCCATCGTTGTTGGGGGTGAGCCCCAGATCACTCATGGCGATGGCCTTCTCGATCACCGCCATGGCGCTGGTGTCGAAGGGTTGGATCTGAATGGTCTGGGAGTCGGGCGTGGAGATGGTGGCGAGCGACTTCAACGGCGTTTCAGCCCCGTAGTACTCAACGCTGATCTTGTCGAGCAGGGAAGGGTTGGCCCGCCCGGTGCGAATGGTGTTGAAGGTGCGCTGGGTCGCTTCCAGCGACTTGCGCATGCTGACGTCCAAATCCATGGCGATGACGGGAGGCAGGGGGTTGGGGACTCGGCCCTCAGGCCGGCTGGATGCGGGTGCCGATCGGTTCACCCGCCACGGCCCGGCCGATATTGCCAGCACCGAAGAGATCAAACACCACAATCGGAATGGCGTTGTCCTTGCAGAGGGCGATAGCAGTGCCGTCCATCACCTCGAGCTCACTGCTGAGCACCTCGAGAAACGACAGGCTCTCGTAGCGCACCGCATCGGCGTGCTTGTTGGGATCTTTGTTGTAGACCCCATCCACCTTGGTGGCCTTGAACACCACATCGGCGCCGATTTCGGCCGCCC
>CAYFKI010000002.1:0-920 GCA_964343525.1 uncultured Cyanobium sp. | reverse complement strand
GGGCGGCGGTGGTGTCGGTGGTGAAGAAGGGATTACCGGTGCCGGCTCCGAAGATCACCACCCGACCTTTCTCCATATGGCGAATGGCCTTGCGCCGGATGTACGGCTCGGCCACCTCCTGCATCGAAATCGCGCTCTGAACGCGGGTCGGCACCCCCGCCTGCTCCAGCCCGTCCTGCAGGGTGATCGCATTCATCACGGTGGCGAGCATGCCCACGTAATCGGCGGTGGCGCGGTCCATCCCGGCCGCCGATCCCTTCAGGCCGCGAAAGATGTTGCCCCCGCCCACCACAATCGCCAGTTGGGTGCCCCGGGCCACCACCTCGGCCACATCCCTGGCAATGGATTGCACAATCGCCGGATCAATCCCATAGCCCTGCTCACCCATCAGCGCCTCGCCGCTGAGCTTGAGGAGCACGCGCTTGTAACCCATTGACCCCATTGATTTCCCCGACCGTAGCAACGCCCTTGCGCGTTGCCACCTAAGCCGCTTCAGTGCTCAAAAGCAGCAGTGCCATGGCCGACGGTTGCGAAGGTTTCCGCTCCGACCAGCCCCGCGCATCGGGGGTGATGGCCCGGCTCACGCTCTCCGCCCTTGAGCGCGCCAGCCAAGACCCCTCCATCTGGCGCGAACCCACCGTGCACCGCGCCGTGCTGATCAGCGGGCTCTCCGTGCTGGTGAGCGGCTTGGGCCTGCTGCAACAGGATCTGGGCTAGGCCCAGCCGCTAAAACTCAATCCCCCGTTGCGCCTTCACCCCCTGCTCCCGGAAGGGGTGGCGCACCATCTTCATCTCCGTCACCAGATCGGCCCGCTCCAACAGGGCCGCTGGGGCGCCGCGGCCGGTGAGGGCCACGTGGGTGAGTTCGGGCCGTAGGGCCAGCCCTTCAAGCACCTGCTCCACCTCGAGGTAGCCCAGCT
>CAYFKI010000001.1:7854-32183 GCA_964343525.1 uncultured Cyanobium sp. | reverse complement strand
GATGCCCCACGCCATGCCCCATTGGTTCCTGGTGCTGACGCTGGCCCTGTTTCACTTGGTGGGACCGGTGCCCGCTGATCTGGGGGTGCATCAAGGCGCCTTGTCGCCCTGCAGCAGCCCGGCCCATTGCGCCCGCGCCAACTGGAGCGTGGCCGATCCCCAGGCAGCCCTGGCTGGCCTGGTGCCGGTGGTGGTGGCAACGCCCCGCACCACCCTGGTGGAGCAGCGCGATGGCTACGTGCATGCCACCGCCAGCAGCGCGTTGTTTGGTTTTGTCGACGATCTGGAGCTCTACGCCGACCCTGACCACGGCGTGCTGCAGGCCCGATCCGTCTCCCGCCTCGGGGATTCCGATCTCGGGGTGAATGCGCACCGGCTGGCGGAGCTCGAGCAGAGCCTCAAGGGTTAAGGGGCTCCTCCTGCCAGCCACTGTCGGCCCGCCAACGTCGCCGCTGGTGGGGGACGCCAGTGAGCTCCAGCCATTCCACCTGCTCCAAAGCAATTCGCACCACCGCAAAACAATCCGGCAGGGGCGTGCCATCGGCCAGCGCAGCCGGGAAAGCGGCTGCAGCATCGAGGGGTGCGCCAGGCGGGGGCCAACCCCACAGGGCCCGGGCTTCTGGGCGGAGTTGCTGCCAGTGCTGCTGGCGCGCCAGCCGTTCAGCCTCGGCGTTGAGCGTGAGGCAGTGGCCGCGCAGCCGAAACTGGGCGCGCGCCTTGGGAAGCAGCCAGCAGAGTTCCACCCGGGGCTCGGCCTGCAATTCGGCACGCTTGGCACTGCGGCCGTCGGTGAGCAAATCCAACTGGGCTGGACCCGCCCAGCCACGAAACACCAGGGTGCGCAGCCGCGGGCTGCCATCGGCGGCGACGGTGGCCAGCTGCAGCCAGCGAGCTTGCGGATTGCGGCCCTCCCGCTGCCGGGCCGCCCGCAGCAGGAGGCGCCATGGGGGCAGGACTTCTGGGGTCATGCGCATCAGAGCCCTAGGGCCATGGGTTGATCAACGGCTGGATGAATGGGTTGATCAACGCACTGGGGCTTTACAAAGTCTTCCCCCTCAAAGTGCTTCGAGGAACACCAAGCGGTAGGTATTGATCGCCATTCTTGAACCAAGGCAACAGCGATTGATGGATCAAGACCACAGCCCCCTCTTGCCGACGGCCATGGAATGGGATTCCGATGGGGAACTGTGCCCAGAGGATTTCCATCGCCTGCTGGATCGCCTGCAGACCCAGGAAGGGAGCGCCCAGGCTTACTGAGGAGCACCCGGCCTAGACGAGGGCGAGCACCAGCTCAACCGCAAAGAAGCCGAGAACGGCGGCAAGGGCCAGCAACGAGAGGGAGGTGGGTGCTGGCAACCGGCAGCCCGTAAAAACCAAGCCATTTCTAAAGGAAACCCAAAGGGGCTAACGACTCGCGACACACAACAAAACCCAGCGGATCATTTCGCAGCATTGAGACCTCAGAGGGCTTTGACCTCAAGGGCTTGGCCAGAGTGGGCTGGGGCCTCAAGGGGCCAGCTTCAGGCCACAAATCGGCCGTAGAGCCACCGCACAAAGCCGCCAATCACCGGCACCGGCTCAAAGGTGGGCAGCACAAAATCGAAGTAGTCGCGGTGGTCGACGATTCTTCCATCGGCTCCAAAACGGAGCCTGGAGACACCCGGATACACAAATTCAATCCCTTTGATTTTGAGGCCCATGCGCCATTCCACAAAAGCTGTTCCTTCACTCACCACAACTGAATCAGCCTCTAAAAACACATCGTCACAACGGCGCACGAGGTCTTGTTGCGCCTTGATATAGGCATTGATTCCCTGGCGTTTTTGCGTGGGGTCTTCGAACTGAACATCCGCTGCATAGAGGTCGCGCCACTGCTGCTCACTGGGCGCGGGTTCTCCGTAGGGCTTGGTGAACAGTTGGCGTAATTTCAGAGCATCCATGGGCGCAACGTTCTCAGACGTCATCAATAGGGGCCCTCGTTGGGGCAGTTGATATGAACCACGACAGGAATCAACGCCGAATCGGTCGTTTTTAGCGCCCTGGGGTGACGGGCTGGGTCCAACGCCGGTAGAGCCAAAAACCGCCGCCACCCCAAAACAAACTCCACACCACGAAGGTGGCGAGCGTTCCCCATTGGGGCCCATCGAGCACATAGACGCCTGCATTGATCAGGCCGGCATCGATCAGCGATCCGCCAATCCCCCAACCCAGCACCCAAGTGAACAGGAAGCCAATGGCCTGAAGGTTGCCAGTCATGGTGATGGGCGAATCAGCGGGCCTAAGGCCTAGAAGCAGAAGGGCAGAAACTGGGTGCGGCAGGCGGCATAGCCATCCACCAGGGCACCAAGCCCGATTTGATGGGCGATGCCGAAACCGGTGAGGCCTTCCACCACGACGCCGATCACGATCCCAACCATGGCGGCGCGGCCATTGAACTGTTCAGCTCGCTTGAGCTGTTCCATGTGGATCAGCTGTTCGGCCCGGTGCTGGAACCACTTGTCGTCGGCGGGGGAGGACTGAGCCATGCGTGTTTCAGTTTGTTGCGCCAATTGTAACGGCATGTAAATCACCCTGGGCCGCGCAGCGGTAGGGCTCGAGCGATCCACTTACGCCCGTGCGTTGGGCGAAATCCGGATGCTCCGGGTCGCGGGCCTGCCACCACCAGCGCCCATCGGTGTAGCTGGGGCTGCCGGCGTTGTTGGTGCGGGGCAGTTGCAGCGTGACCCCACGCCACTCGAGCACGATGAACGCCCCGGGCACGGTGCCGCCGGCGCTGTTGGGAATGCCTGGCGCATCCACCGCACCGGTGTGCACCGTGGCCACCAGAGGATCACCGGCACACACAAAGTGCTGAATCTGGGGCTGCGGCTGGGCAGCAACAGCGGCAGGTGCCAAGCCCAGGCCAGCCAACAGCGGCAGCACCAGGGCAAGGAGCAAGGAAAGGAGCAGGGCAAGCAGCGGCATCACGGCGCCTCCATCACAGCGGCATAGCGTTGATCGTCAGGATGGCGCCATGACCCTGGTGCTTGTTTACGACGGCGGTTGTCCGTTCTGTTGCCATTTCGCCCAGCGCGCGGAATTGGTGGGGGGGCTGCCGGAGCTGGACATCCGCGACGGCCGGGCGGATCAGCACCTGAGGACCCAACTCTCAGCCCGCGGTTTGGAGTTGGCCAAGGGGGCGGTGCTGCTGGAGGGGGATCGGGCCTGGCATGGGGCCGATGCCATCGCCGAACTGTGCCGGCGCCTTCAGCCCAGCGATGGTCTGTTGCAGCTCTTGCGGGGCCTCTTTATGGCCACGCCCCGCGCCAGACGCCTCTATCCGGTGCTGCTGTGGGCCCGTCGCCTGGCCTTGCAGATCAAAGGCCTAGCGGAGGATCCCGATCAGGTGGGGCCTGGGAATTTCTATGGTCTGCCGATGGCCAAGCCCTCGCTCACCCTCCTCTTTGATGGAGCCTGCCCCCTGTGCCGCCGGGAGGTGGAAGCCCTGCGCGCCCGGGATCAGGGCCAGGGCCGGCTTGGCTTTGTCGACATCGATGCCCCCGACTACGACCCCGCCGCCCATGGCGGCATCAGCTACCGCGAAGCCATGGGCCGCATCCACGCGATCGCGGCCGATGGTCGCGTGATCGTGGATGTGGCGGCGTTCCGCGAGGCCTACCGACTGGTGGGACTGGGCTGGCTGTACGCCCCCACCACCTGGCCCGTGCTCAAGCCCAGCGTGGATGCGCTCTACAGCCTGTGGGCCCAATGGCGCCTGAAGCTCACCGGCCGCGCCGATCTGCCGACGCTCTGCGCCCAACGCCAGGGGCGGTGAAGCAGATCCAGATCGTTTGGTTCAAACGGGATCTGCGGGTTGTCGACCACCAGCCGCTGCTCCAAGCCAGTCGCCATGGCCCCGTGCTGCCGTTGGTGATCGTGGAGCCCGAGCTTTGGCAACAGCCCGATGCCTCCGCCCGCCAGTGGGCTTTTTATGCCGAGAGCCTGGAGGAGCTGCGCCGATCGCTGGCCGAGCTGGGCCAACCCCTGGTGGTGCGCATCGGCTCAGCCGTGGAGGTGTTGGAGCGGGCACGCCGTCATTTCGCCATCACGGGGCTGTGGAGCCATGAGGAAACGGGCAATGGCTGGACCTACACCCGCGATCGCGCGGTGGCCCAATGGGCCAAGAGCCAGGGCATCCCGTGGCAAGAGATTCCCCAATTCGGGGTGATTCGCCGGCTGCGCTCCCGCAGCGGTTGGGCCCAGCGCTGGGAACAACGCATGGCCGAACCCATCGCCGATCCACCGCCGTCTTTGCCACCCCTGGCCGGCCTGGCACCGGGCCCGATCCCCAGCGCCGCTGAGCTGGGGTTACGCCCAGACCCCTGCCCTGGGCGCCAAATCGGAGGGCGCCAAGAAGCCCTGGCCCTGCTCGAGAGCTTTCTGCAGGACCGTGGGGCGAGCTACCACCGGGAGTTGTCGAGTCCGCGCACGGCGTTTGAGAGCTGTTCGCGCCTCTCGCCCCACCTGAGTTGGGGCACCGTATCGATGCGGGAAGTGGTGCAGATCAGCCGCCGATCGCGCGACAGCCTCCAAAGCCTGCCGCCGCGGCAACGGGGCCAATGGTTACGGGCCCTGCGCGGCTTCGATGCTCGGCTGCACTGGCATTGCCACTTCATCCAGAAGCTCGAGAGCCAGCCCGATCTGGAATTCCACGAGCTCCATCCCCTCACCGCCGGGCTTCGCAGCAGCAACCCCGAACGCTTGGCGCAGTGGGCCGAGGGGCGCACGGGCCTGCCGTTTGTGGATGCCTGCATGCGGGCCCTGATCGCCAGCGGTTGGATCAACTTCCGCATGCGGGCGATGTTGCTCTCGGTGGCGAGCCACCACCTCTGGCTGCCCTGGCGCGAGAGCGGCTTGGTGTTGGCGCGGCTGTTTGTCGACTACGAACCCGGCATCCACTGGAGCCAGTGCCAGATGCAATCGGGCACCACCGGCATCAACACGATCCGCATCTACAACCCGATCAAACAAGGCCAAGATCACGACCCCCAGGGCGACTTCATCCGCCAATGGCTCCCGGAGCTGCGGCCCGTACCCGCCGTGCATCTCCATGAGCCCTGGACCATGGCCGAAAGCACCCAACAGCGGGTGGGTTGCCGGCTCGGCATCGACTACCCCCTGCCGATCGTGGATCCCTCCGTGGCGGCCCGCCAAGCCAGAGATCGGCTTTGGGCCCTGCGCCAGGCCCCCGGCTTCCGCGACCAGGCCCAAGCCATCGTGAGCAAACACGGATCCCGACGCCAGGGGCCAGCCCCAGCCAGCCGCAGACGGCGGCGCCAAGCGATCCCAGCCGGATCCTCCAGCAGCCAGCAGTTGAGCCTCGATCTCCAGCTGCTGGCAGGGCCGTTAGGGTCTGAGGGCGATGGCTGAGCGGGTGTGACGGTTCTGGTGCTCGAGGAGTCCCAACGCCGCAAGTGGGACACCAGCAACGACCAGCTCTTTTACGCCGAGCCCCGCTTCGTGCAGCACCTCGACGAGGCCTTTCGCGAGCGGCTCACCCAGCTGTATCGCGAGCGGATCCCCAAGCGGGCCGTGGTGCTGGATCTGATGTCGAGCTGGGTGTCGCACCTACCGGACGACGGCGTGTACGAACGGGTGATCGGCCACGGCCTCAACGAAAAAGAACTGGCTGCCAACAAGCGCCTCGATAGCCATTGGCTGCAGAACCTCAACCTCAACCAGGAACTTCCGCTGCCGAGCAACAGCGTGGATGCCACCTTGATCGTGGCGGGTTGGCAATACCTGCAATACCCCGAAGCAGTGGCCGCCGAGCTGCTGCGGATCACCCGCGGCGGCGGCCAAGTGATCGTGTCGTTTTCGAATCGCATGTTTTTCACCAAGGCCCCCCAGGTGTGGGCCGATGGCAGCGACCGCGATCACCTCAGCTACGTGGCCGAGGTGCTGATGGCCCAAGGATGGCCGAAGCCTGAGATCGTGGCGGAGACCACCCGGGCCAAGGGCTGGAAGGGGCTGGTGGGCGGAGCCGGTGATCCCTTTTTCTCCGTGATCGCCACCAAACCCCGATGACCCTTGATCTGCCGGCCATTGCAGGCCTAGAGCACGAACTGCACACCTTGATGCAACAGCCGGGTGCGGTGGCAGGCCCGACCTCCAACCTGCAGTTGGAGCAGCTGCAATCGGCCTTCGCCTGTGCGCTGCACATGCATCAGCCCACCATCCCCGCCGGGGCGAACGGAGAACTGATCTCCCATCTGCAGTACATGCTGGAGCATCCGGGCGAGGGCGATAACCACAACGCGGAGCCGTTTGCCCAGTGTTATCGACGCATGGTCGACATACTGCCGCGACTGATCGAAGAGGGCGCCAATCCCCGGATCATGCTCGATTACTCCGGCACCCTGCTCTGGGGTTTCCAGCAGATGAACCGGGGCGACATCCTCGATGCCCTGGGCCGCCTCGCCTGCGATCCGGCGCTGCAACCGCACGTGGAATTTTTGGGAACGTTCTGGGGCCACGCCGTTGCACCCTCCACCCCGATCCCCGATCTGAAGCTGCAGCTGCTGGCCTGGCAGCACCAATTTGCAGCGCTGTTCGGCACTGCAGCGCTGCAACGGGTGAAGGGTTTCTCGCCTCCTGAGATGCACCTGCCCAACCACCCCGACACCCTCTACGCCCTGGTGAAGGCCCTCAAGGAGTGCGGCTACCGCTGGTTGCTGGTGCAGGAGCACAGCGTGGAAACCCGCCAAGGCCAGGGCCTCAGCCGGGAGCAAACCCTGATCCCCAATCGGCTGGTTGCCCGCAATTCCCATGGTGAAGAGCTCTCGATCGTGGCCCTGGTCAAAACCCAGGGCTCCGACACCAAATTGGTGGGCCAGATGCAGCCCTGCTACGAGGCTCTGGGGCTCGGACGCCAGAGCCTGGCTGGCCGCCAGGTGCCTGCCCTCGTCTGCCAGATCGCCGATGGTGAAAACGGCGGCGTGATGATGAACGAGTTTCCGCCGGCGTTTGTGCAGGCCCACCAGACCATCGCTTCAGGATCTGGTGGCACCGCGGCAATCAACGGCACCGAATACCTGGAGCTGCTGGAAGCCGCCGGCTTCGATGCCAACGACTACCCCGCCATTCAGGCGACGGGGCAACAGCGGATCTGGCAACAACTCCAGGGCCCGATCAGCCCAGAGGCCGTGGAGGCCGCGATCACCGCGGTTAAAACCGCCGATCCTGGGTTCTCGATCGAAGGCGCCTCCTGGACCAACAACCTCAGTTGGGTCGATGGTTACGAGGGCGTGCTCGAACCGATGCAACGCCTGAGTGCCAGCTTCCACGAGCACTTTGACCCCCTGGTGGCGCAGGATCCAAGCGTGACCCAAACGCGCCACTACCAGGAAGCCCTGCTGCACCTGTTGCTGCTGGAAACCAGCTGCTTTCGCTACTGGGGCCAGGGCACCTGGACCGACTACGCCCGCGAACTTCACCGCCGCGGCGCCGCGTTGATGGAGTAATCCCCAGGAGCCACGCCACCGAGGCCGGAATTCGTAGCATTTTGTGATCCGCCAATCGGCCCGTGCCCCATCTCTCCCTGAGCCGTCAATTCGAACAGGAAGCCCAGGCCAGGGCAATCAAGGCCTGTACCGACATCGAGGAGCTGCGCGGCCTAGCCCTCTCGCTGCTCAAGGCCTGGCACATGCAAACCGACATGACCCAGCACTTCGGAGCCCAGGCGATGGGAACCCCCGAGCGCCCAAGGATTTGATCACGGCAACCCGAGCCAAAACCAAGCGCACAAACCGCAAGTTCGACAGGAAAGCAGAAAAACCTCTTTAGGGTGAGCCAAACGATCGAAGCCGAAGGTCATCTTCCGTGCTTGTGCTGCTGCTTGCTCTCCAACCTCCTGCGCCCCCAAGCCCACTCCCTCAACACCTTGCCCAATCGAGTCTTGCCCAGGCAGGCCTTGATCAACGCGTTCGCAAGCCCCCAGAGTCTCTCGTTTTCAACTCTCCGCTGCCCCAGGCCTGCCAATCCCTGGCCACGCCAACAGCTGCGCCAGAAGCGAAACGGCTTCTAGCCCCCACAGGGAAACTGCGGGTGGTGATCAATTCAGGGAATGATGTCTTAACGAACACCTCCATGGGCAAGATCATGGGGATCTCCCTTCAGATCTCCAGCCTGCTTGCCAAGCAACTCGGCGTTCCGATTCATAGCCATCTGGTGCCCGCTGCTGGCCTTGCCTACCAGGCCGTTGCCAGCGGAAAAGCCACTATTGGTTACTTCGGCATTGCCCCCCAAAGGGCCGATGGCTCCTTGCAAGCGGGTGCCGTTGATGGCGTGAATTATTCCAAACCTTACATTGAAATCTTTGGCTCTTACGAGGTCACCAAAACCTCACCGATTACCAGCAATAGCGAGGTCGATCAGCCCGGACATACAATCGTGGTTGGCAAGAACAGCGTATACAACCTTTGGCTCGATCGGCACATTCGATTCGCCACGATTGTTCAAGCTCCCACCTCCCCTCTTGTTTCCAGCTACCTGCTCGCGCATGGTTACCAGATCGGAGCTGGCATCCGAAACCAACTCGAAAGCGATGCCGCAAGCAACAGCAACTTGCGCGTACTGGATGGCCACTTCATGACGATTAAGCAAGCCATCGCCACCCCAAAGAGCCTCAGCCAAGCCAGCCCATTTCTCAATCAATTCATCAAGTCCCTCCATCGGAGCGGTTGTTTATCCGCCCTCGCTGACAGCAACAAACTCACCGGCTATTCGCTACCCGAGTAAAAGCTCTCACAACGGTGAGCTGAGCCCATGGGCGCGTTGCTGATCCCAATCTTCACCGGCGCCGCCATTGTGATGGTGGGCGTGGCCCTCGCCCTGAGCCAGTTCTGCCTGGTGCGCAGCGTGCTTGGGATCCGCAGGGGCGATCTCTCACCAGCGCGCTGTTTGGTGGGACTGAGCCTGTTGATCGCCATCAGCCTGGTGGCGATTGCCCATTGGCGTGGGGGCGAAACCATGCCCACCTACCCACCCCGCCTTTCGGTGCTGTTCGGCGGCTTGCTTTTTGGCATCGCCGCACGGGCCAATGGCGGCTGCTTTGTGGGCACCCTCAATCGGCTTTGCAAAGGCGACTGGCGCCGCCTGTTCACCGTGGGGGGCTGGATCCTGGGCTATGCCCTGCTGCGGTTGCCCCCCATTTCCGCCCACCACCAATCGCCTGTGGAGGTGGGCCTGGTGCTCGGTGGCCTGACGGGCCTGCTCTGGCTGCTCAACCGCAGGGCGCGCCGATTGCAGCAGCGCTTTGCGCCCAATCCAGCGGAACCCAAACTCAACGGTCGGCTGGCCTGGGCCCTGATGCTCAGCACCGGCTTTTTGGTGGGGCTGTTGCACCACAGCGGCCTGCCCTGGGACCCCTCGAGCCTGGCCAAAGCCCTGGGGCACCGCCTCACGGGAACCCCCTTCCCCCTCGTTAATGCCTACGCCCTCTGGGTTCCGGTGGGAATTGCCCTGGTGCATGGCCTTCGCCGCGACTGGGAGTGGATTGGCCTCCAACCCAAGGATGCGGCACTTCTGCTTTGGGGAATGCTGATGGCGCTGGGAAGCGTGTGGGGCATGGGCGCCAACGACAGCTACCTGTTTCGCTATCTCCCGTTGGGTTCTCTGCATGCCGCCCTGGGCCTGGCGGCGATGGCGGCTGGGATTCTGCTGGGCGACTGGCTCTTCAGCCAGCCGATCGGATGGCCGTCTCAGCGCCGGAAGTAGAGCAGCCCAAGCACCACGCCCACACCCACCACGCCCCACCGCAACCGCTCAGGATTCACACTCCCTGCCAATTGCCCCCCTAGGGCGCCGCCGGCGATCGAACCCACCGCCATCACGGCCGCTGCCCCCCAGGCCACATGGCCGGATCGCCAAAACACCACCACGGCCATGGCGTTGGTGGCAAACGAAATGGCCTGCTTGATGCCATTCAGCCGGGTGAGGGAGTCGTGGAGGCTCAGGGCCAACACGGCCAGCACAATCACACCCAGGCCCGCCCCGAAATAGCCGCCGTACACCGCCGCCAGCCCAACGGGCAGCACCGCCCACTGGGCCTCAGCCCTGGCAGGGCGGCCGCCGGTTTGGCTCAGGAGCCACCGGCGCAGGGGCTGCTGCACCCCCAACAGAAACGATCCCGCCAGCAGCAGCCACGGCACCAGGCTGGAGAACAGCCGCTCACTGGTAGTGAGCAGCAGCCATGCCCCCAGCAGCCCCCCCACAGCAGCCGCTGGCAGCAGCCATTGCAGCCGCGGACGCTGGCCGCGGAGATCGTGGCGCTGACTCCAAAGGCCGCCCACATAGCCCGGCGCCAGGGCCAGGGTGTTGGTGACATTGGCGGTCACCGCCGGCATCCCCGTCGCCAACAGCGCCGGGAAGGAGATCAAGGAACCACCCCCGGCCAGGGCATTCACGAACCCCGCAGCCGCCGCTGCCGCCATCAACGTGATCGCCTGGATCCCAGTCACAGAGGCGGCAGGGAGGATTGCAACCGAGCGTTGCACAGAGGGATGCCACCCAGCATGGCTCTGGCCAACATGAGAACACGATCGAATCCCTATGGCTGCACTCTCCGCCGACCGCTGTCGATCAGCCCTGTTCACGCTGATCACGGGAAGCCTGATCTCAGCTCCGCTGGCCGCACCTTTCGCCGCACCGCTGCCCGGCCGCAGCGAGGTGCTCTACACGCTCACCACCCGTTGCAGCTTGGATGGCGGCAAGGCACAGCCCTGCCAGGTGGAAGCCACCAACAGCAAAACCACCACCCTCTACCGGCACACGATCGGCGCCGTCACCGAAACCATCCAGATCAGCGACCAGCCCGTGCGTATGGCGATCTGGAACGCCAAGGGCAAGCGGTGGCAATCGCTCACCTCGGCAGAAGCACGGTTCTCCACCAACACGGTGTGCTTCAACGGCCGCGCCCTGTGCGTGGTGAATCCCAACTACCTCAACAGCGTTCGTCAGGATCGGCCAGAAACGATGGCCGGCCGCGACCTGGTGGAGGTGTTTTTTGGCAGTGACGGCCGTATCAACCTGAGTTGCTACGACGATGGCTGCAAGCGGGTGGCCCCATGAGAGGCCAACGACTCCCCCGGGCGATCCATTGGCTCGCCATTGCCTCCAGCCTGGCTCCCCTCGCCCAGGCTCAAGCCCTCACGCCAGCAGGGGCCATGGGCTCCAGGGCGACCAGCTCCAGTGATGGCGTGCTGATGGCGCGCGGGGGTGGCGGTGGCGGCGGCAGAAGTTTTGGCGGCGGTGGACGGAGTTTCGGTGGTGGCGGCAGCCGGGGTGACTTTGATCGGGGTGGTGGCAATCGTGCCAACAACGGCTTCAACGGCGCCGGTGGGGGCCTAACCAGGGGCTCCAACCAACCCAGTGGCGGCTGGAGCAACCAGGTGAAATTCGGCGATGGCGGTGGTTTTGGCAGTGGTGGTGGGCCCAGCCTGGATCGCGGCTCGTGGTCGGGGCAAAACGGTGGCTTCCGTGGCACAAGCAACCGCACCAATGGCTACCAGTGGAACGGCAATGGCAACCGTTCCTTCCAGAACGACGGAAACCACAACTGGGGCAATCGGGTCAACATCAACAATGTGAATGTCAACGCCGGCTGGGCTCGGCCGGGCTGGGGTCTAGCCCGGCCCTGGAACACCGGCTGGTACGGCGGTTGGTCGACGCCAGCGTGGGGATGGTGGGGAGCCCAGGCGGCGGCCTGGGGCATCAGCACCTTGGCCACGGCCGCTGTGATCAACAACGGGGTGAACCAGGCCATCAACGCCAACAACGACACCTACCTGGTGCCGGATAGCAACTACGCGCTCTATTACGGCTCCATCCAACCGAGCGGGCCCTCATCGGTGAACTTCGTGGTGCAAGACGGCGGCAGCAACTACCAGCTCAGCGCCGACTGCAATGCGGGCACCATCAATGGCCAGAATCCCCAGAGTGCAGCGCAAGCCCAGCTGCTGAATGCGGCCTGTCAGGTTGCCTTTGGCTCGGCCTGATCCAGATCGCTGGCCCTCAGCTCGGCAAAACAATCAGCTCGGCAAATAGAGGCGCCCCTCGTTGGCGTCGTACTCAAACAGCTCCGCGTAGCGGCCCCAATCCACGGCCGTTGCCAACTGGCGCTCGGCCTCGGCTAGGGGGAAGTAGTCGTCCCAGATGCCGAGGAAGAATTCCGAGCGCATGGCCCGGTTTTCTTTCTCCTGGAGGGTGCTCACGATGCTGCTGAGCACGGGCACCCGGCCCAGGGCCTGCTGGCGGAACAAATCCTTGCTTCGCAGAATCGTGGTGGTGGCGAAATCGCGCCCGATCGGGGTGAGATGCACATCCCCATCGGCCACTTCCGCAAAACCGAGCATCACCGAGGCATCCAGCAAGGGCAGCAGATCATCCACTTCCAATTGCAGGCTTTGGGCCAGTTGGGGGATGTCGTCGAGTCCCTCGCCCTTTTCCACGATCAACTCCAACAGACCACTGATGCCGCCCACGCGCACATGGGGCAGCGCCTTGGCAAAGGGGGAAATGGTGCTGCGGGCTGACGGGCGCCGGGCATCGCCCTGATCCACCTCGCCGGTCACCTCCAACTCAGGGTTGGTCATCACGGAGTAGATGTAATCCACCAGGGCCTTAAAGCGCGGATGGCCGCGGTCGTGGGGCCTGGGCAGGCTGATCTGCAACTCACCGCGAATCCGCCCGGGCTTGGAGCCAAGAATCACAACCCGATCGGCCAGATACACCGCCTCTTCAATGTTGTGGGTCACGATCAGGATGCTTTTGGAGGGGAACATGCCCGCATTCCAAAGATCATCAATTTCCCCCCTGAGGTTTTCAGCCGTGAGCACATCCAGGGCACTGAAGGGTTCATCCATAAACAACACCTCCGGCTCCAGCACAAAGGCCCGGGCAAAGCCAACCCGCTGCTTCATGCCACCCGATAGCTCCTTGGGATAGGCACTTTCAAAACCATCGAGGCCCACGATGTCGATGGCTTTGAGGGCCCGCTCCCGGCGCTCATCGCGATCCACGTGGCGCGCCACCAACCCCAGCTCCACGTTGTCTTGAACGGTGAGCCAGGGCAGCAGGGCAAAGCTCTGAAACACCATCGCCAGGTTGCGATTCGCCCCCAACAGGGGAATGCCATTGCACTGCACCAGCCCCTCACTGGGCCGGATCAGGCCAGCCATGATCCGCAGCAGGGTGCTTTTACCGCTGCCGCTTCTGCCCAGCAGCGCCACCACTTCACCGGCTCGAATCGTGAGCGAGACCCCATCGAGCACGGTGAATTCACCCTTCCCATCCGGGAGGGGAAAGCGCTTGGAAACGTTGTTAACAGCAATCAGCGACATGGCCAGTTCAGAATTGGTATTTGCGTTCGGCCAGGCCATACAGCCGTCGCCATAACAAGCGGTTGATTCCCACCACAAACAAACTCATCATTCCGATCCCCAAGGTGATCCGGGGCCAATCCCCGGCACTGGTGGCCTGGGCGATGTAGGCCCCCAGGCCATTGGCGCTCAAGGTGGTGCCACCCCAGCTCACCACCTCCGAAACAATGCTGGCATTCCAGGCCCCGCCGCTGGCGGTGACACCACCGGTCACCCAGGCCGAAAAGATGCCGGGGATGATCAGCTTGCGCCAGCGCTCCACCCCCCGCAGGCCCACGTCATCGGCCATCTCGCGCAAATCCGAGGGGATGGTTTGGGCGCCGGCAATGGCGTTGAACAGGATGTACCACTGGGCCCCCAGGGCCATCAACACAACCGATCCCCAATCCAGGCTGATGTGGGCGCGAATGAACAACACCGTGGCAAATGGAAAGATGAAGTTGGCTGGGAACGACGCCAGAAACTGAACAACGGGCTGCAGCCTCCCAGCCAGACGGGGGTTGAAGCCAATCGCCACCCCGATGGGGGTCCAGATCACGGTGGCCACCACCAGCAACAGCGTCACCCGCAGGAGGGTGTCGATTCCCAGGCGGAAGGCCGTGGCCACCTCACCCAGGCCAACGGTGACCACCACGAAATGAATCACGGCGGCCACGAGCCCACCCACCACCAGCCAGAGGCTGAGGTTGTAGAGGCGATCCGCCGTGGGCGATTCGGAGGAAGGGGCCCCGTCCCCCACCCGACCCAGCAGCACCGACATCAACCGATCCAATCCGGCCCAGGCTGGAGCCAACAGCACCGAAGCCAGGGCGGGGATGCGGGAGCTGTTCAGCAGGTCGTAAACCCAGGATTGGGGTGCATCGCCCGAGCTGCTTTGCTCCAGCCTGAACTTATCCGACCAGGCCACAAGGGGGCGCCAAAAGAGTTGATCAACCAAGACAATGATCACCACCATGGTCACAATCGCCCAGGCGAGTGCTGAGAGATCCTGGGCTGAAACAGCGGCCGCCACATAGGAGCCAATACCCGGCAAGGTGTAGTCCTTGTTGAGCACACTGATCGCCTCACTGGCAGCCACAAAAAACCAGCCACCGCCAAAGCTCATCATCGCGTTCCAGAGCAAAGGAATGGCGGCTGACGGGGCCTCAAGCCGGGTGAATCGGTGCCATCGTGAGAGGCGATAGAGGGCTGCTGCTTCCGATAATTCCTTGGGAACTGTGCGGAGGGATTGATAGAACGAGAAGGTCATGTTCCAGACCTGACTCGTAAAGATGGCAAAAATCGAAGCCGCTTCCAGGCCCAGCAAACTGCCGGGGAACAGGGCGATAAAACCGGTCACCGTGATCGAGAGAAATCCGAGCACCGGCACCGATTGCAAAATATCGAGCAGGGGCACCAACACCCGCTCGGCCCGGCGGTTGTGGGCCGCCATTGATCCATAGATCAAGGTGAACAGCATCGAAGCCCCCAGCGCAATGAACATGCGCGTGGTGGAGCGCAGGGCGTACTCCGGCAAGTTGTGGGGATCGAGCGAAATGGTGGGGCTGACATCCGGTGGCCGGAAGCTCACCATGGCCGCCGAACCCACGTGGGCAATCAGGGCCAACAGGGCCAACACCCCCAGCACCACCGCGGCATCGGCCAGGCCCAGGGCGGAGCTTTGACGGAGTGCCTCAGGTTGCGGCAGCTGTTTCATGCCGGTCCCTCCACTCGCTCAAACTTTAAGGACCCGCCATGGTGTTGCCCATGACAGCCCCCGCCCCCGCAGGACGCTCTGGGATGGTCGTGCGCCGGGCCGATGAGCGGTTTCGAAGCGAGCACGCCTGGCTCAAAAGCTGGCACAGCTTCAGCTTTGCTGGCCACGACGATCCAGCCTGGCGAGGCTTTGGCCCCCTGCTGGTGATCAACGACGACGTGATTGCGGCCGGCCAAGGCTTTGGCATGCATCCCCACCGCAACATGGAAATCATCACCGTGATGGTGGAGGGGGTGCTTGGCCATCGCGACTCGATGGGCAACAGCGGCACCCTCCAGGCCGGTGACGTGCAGCGGATGAGCGCCGGCAGTGGCTTGATCCACAGCGAGATGAATCCGGGTGAGCAGAGCTGCCGGCTGCTCCAGATCTGGATCGAGCCCAGCGTGCAGGGCCTCACCCCCAGCTACGAGCAACGCGCCTTCGCGCTTGGCCCCCACTGGACGGCCCTGATCGATCCAGCCGCCGCAAGGGGTGCCATGGCCATCCAGCGGCCGGTGCGGATCTGGCGAGCCAAACCCAACGCCCATCAAGCCCTCAGCCTGGGCTTGGAGCCCCAGGCCCAGGGCTGGCTGCAGCTGATTGGGGGCTCCGTGCAGGTCGAGGCTGGCCCCTTGCTTGGGCAGGGGGATGGGCTGGGCTTTTCAGTAGGAGCCATCTCCACAATCACCGCCGGTGCGACAGGAGCGGATGTGCTGTTGTTTGAGTTGCAGTAAAAAGGAGATGCTCACGTTTTCCAGGGCCACTCCCGCCATGCGGGGCCCTTCCTCTGTGCGGCCCAAGCCATGCGCGGCTCTCCCCGTGAATCCTCCACATTGATGAACATGGTGGACGGCATCTTCGCCGTCGCCATCACCCTGATTCCCGCCACCCTGCCCAACACCGTGCCACCTGGCAAGGGCTATGTGCTGATCCAGAACACAGGCGCCATCGTGCTGATTGCCTTCACGATGCTGCTGATCTGGTTCAAATTACGCAATGTGCTGCAGATCAACACGCGCCTCTTTTCCCAGGAATCTGCCCTGCTGGGGATTGTGCTAGCCGTGGCTGTTCTCATTCCCAAAAGCGCGTTCCTGGCCATCAACTACGGAACAACCGAAGGCAATTTTTGGTATTGGAGCGATGCCCAATGGATCAACATCGAATACCAATTCTTCTTACTCCTGGTGGAGAGCATCGTTTTGATTCTCACCATCAAAGCCTTTCGCACCCCCCATGCCCTGCGCTACAGCAAGCGCACAAGGCACAGAATTCTGGCCGTTGAAATGGTTGGGCTCGGCCTGCTGATCCTTGCGATTGCCGCCGAAAATCTGCTCACAGGAGTGGACGGGCAGTATGTGTATAGCGCCCCAGCGATCCTGCTGGCAGAAGAATTGGCCTGCATCGTGATCATGAAACGATCCCCCAAGCCGATGCCCATGCCCCCTGGTGATGCCAGCCTCGAGGGAACGATCCCGCAACCGCCAAACGCGAACCGCTAGTCGCTAACCGCTGGCCCCATCCGCCCGATGCACCACCCGTTGGGGGAAGGGAATTTCAATGCCTTCGCGCTGAAAGGCATTCCAAACGGCAATGCCCACCTCACTGGCCACCCCCACGCCATCCATCGGATTTTCAATCCAGTAGCGAATGGCGTAAGTGATGGCGGAATCGTCGTAGCGAAGCAGCAAACCCTTGGGGGCTGGCTTCGCTAACACCCTGGGGATGGTGCTGGCCGTGGCTTCCAGCAGGGCGATCACGGTTTGCGGTGGATGCCGATAGGCCGCCCCGATCAACACCTGGCCGCGCCGGTGGCGATCGCGGATGCCGCTGTAGGTGACCATCGACTGGGTGAAAAAGGTTTGGTTGGGCACCACCAACTCCACGTTGTCGCGATCCCGCCACAGGGTGGTGGCCCGCATGCCCAGCTCCAACACCTCACAGGGATCCTCCCCGTTGCCCGATTCCAGCAACAACACATCCCCCGGCCGCACCGCCCCCTCCAGCAACAACCAAACCCCGCTGATGAAATTGCTAAACACCTCCTTCAGGCCAAACCCCAAGCCCACCGAGAGCCCCCCACCCACGGCGGCGAGCAGGGTGGGGTTCACGCCCACATAGGCCAGCACCACCACCAGGCCAAAAGCCGCCAAGGAATAGCGGATCACCAGGGCCGAGGCCCTATGGGCCGGCCCACTGAGCTCCAGCGAACGCCGCAACACTTCTGCCGCCACAAGGGCAGGCAGGGAGGCTCCCACGGTGACGAAATAGGTGCCAAAGACCAGCAGCACCAAGCCACCAAAGGTGAGACTCTCGTTTCCCCAATGCACCAGCTTGATGGACCAGAGCGCGTGGAAATCGGCGAACTGGGCATAGAGCGCAAAGACGCCAACCAACGTCAACAACGGCCTGATCACGCGCAGATCGGCCGTTCTCACCGCCAGCACTGGCAAATAACACTTCAGAACCACAAGAACGAAGCGCGTAAACAAACAAAGGCCGTAGAAGCGGGCCACAAAGCGGGCCAGATCCCCCACGCCTGTGGTGGCGACCAACCAGGCGCCCACCACCACAAAACACAGCCAGAGCAGGGTTTCATTGGCCAGAGGCTTCCACAGGGCAAGCCAGGGCCAGCGGGCTTCCCCTGGCCAGCGGCGGCCTTCGAGCTTCCACCAGCGCCTGAGCACCAGCCACACCCCAAACGCCAAGCCCAACGCCGCAAACTGCTTGAGCACCTGGATCCGCACCAGGTCGGCGAGGAGATCCCAAAAGAGCTGGACAATGTCATTCATGGCTGGCTCTCCATGGCGGGCATGGCATTCAGCAGGGTTTGGAATTGGGGGGCGGCTGCAGCCGGCGACAACACGCCGGTAATCACCTGATCAATCAGATAAACAGCGCGATCCGAATTCCCCAACAGAAAATGCTTTTGCTCCAAAGTGACCAATTCACTGTTTTGTGCAGCCTGGTCGATGATCTCCAGGTCGGGATAGGCTTTTAAAGGCAACGCAATGGCCGGGTTCACGGGCAACACCGTGCCCAGTTCGAGGGCCATGTTGCGCTGATTCACGATGTTGGAGGCAAACATCAGGAATTGCTTGGTTAATTGCCGCTGCGTCGGACTTGACTGGGCACCGAAGGCCCAGGTGGGAATCCTGGCCAGCGGCCGGGAGGGCCCGGCTGGACCGGCCGGCAACACGGCAATGCCCAAATTCGGGCCCAGGGCTTGGCGCAGGGTGGGCAACCAGCCACTCGAGCAAGGCACCCATTCGAAGCGGCCATGCTCCAACCCCCTCCGCAACTCCTCGTCGTCAGCCACAAAGGAGATGTGGGGCTGGAGGTTGGCTTCGCGCATCCATTGCAAGGCGCGCAAGACCCCCTTCTCATGCGATGAGCGGCTGTTGCTTTGCGGAAACAGGGTGACGTTGAAACCGCTCATTAATTCATCCAGGCCGCTCACCCCGTAGTTGAGCCCAATGGAATGCCCCTTTTGGCCCAGAAAAATGAGATCGCTAAAGGTTTGGGGAGGCTGGGGCATCCGCTTGCGATCGAAGCAGGCCAGGGGCGCAATCACCGCCAAGGGAACCCCCAGCTGCTGGCCGCGGTAACGCAGGTGTTGGAGATAGGACGGCCGGAAGCTGCGCTGCTCCTGGGCCGAAAGATCGATGGGGGCGATGTAACCCTTGGCCTGCCAATCGAGCAGATCACGGGTGTTATCCACCAGCAACAAATCCGGCCCCAGCCCCCTGCGGCTACGGAACTGAATTTCCTGATCCAGCCGCTCAGAAGGGAGCAACCGTAACTTCACGTGCGCCTGGGGGTGGAGACGCTTGAACTCATTCACCCGCGTTTGCAGCAGCGCCTTCCACCGGCGCTGCTCAATCGGATCAGCTTTGGGGGAAAGTTCGGCCAGCACGGTGATCGTGCTGCTCAACGTTTCGATCTCATTGGTGCGCTGAACCCCACAGGCACTGAGCAACCCGCCCAAAAGCAGCAGAATGGCCGCCAGCAGCCGGTTCCCCATCGATGCGTCCCGCCACGTGCCGGCCCTAAGTGTGCCCCCCATCACGGGAACGGGCCAGCGCCGCAACGCGATCGCGCCCCTGCTTGCTGGCGTTGCTGTGCTGGGCCAACTCATTGCAGGAACCCAATCCTTCGCCCAAACCAACCTGCATCATGAGCTGGAGCAACTCCAGCAAGAACGCCAGCAACTGGTGGAGCGAACGGATGTCCTCGACGCCACCGTGGGAGGGCTGGAATCCAGGGCTTTTGGCCCCACCACAACGTTGAAAGGGGAAGCCACCTTCATCCTGGGGGGTGTGCCCGGCTATGGAGCCAATGGCGCTCCCAACAGCAAGGGCGGCGGCCAAACCACCCTGAATGACGAACTCCGCCTCAACCTCTACACCAGCTTCAGCGGCAAAGACCTCCTAAGGGCACGCTGGGGCGCTGGCAACTTTTCCAGCTATCCGTTTGGCACATCTAGCAGCAACATCTTCAAACTCATCCACACGGAAAACGGCAACGAACAGGTTTTTCTTGACAGACTTTATTATCAATTTCCCATTGGGGAACACAACCAATTCAAGCTCTCGATTGGCGCCTTGATGCGCAACAACGAGATCACCTGGATCCCCAGTGTTTACCACTCCGATGTGCTGGATTTCTTCAGCACCGGCGGCAGCAGCGGCGTGTACAACAAGGCCCTTGGCGAAGGGGTGGGCATCAGCTGGAAACAACCGCTCCGCGCTGGCAAGCCCGCCTGGGTGGTGAATCTGAATGCGATTGTGAGCGGTTCTGCCGTGTCATCAGGCAGTGATTCCTGCACGGGGGGCTGCAGCAATGGGGCCTCGGGGGCCGATAGCGGCTACGGCATTCTCAATGCCGGCTCCGGCATCAATGCCCTGGCCCAAGTGGGATACCAAGGGGAAAATTGGGGCGTGGCCGTGGGCTATCGCTTTGGCACCACCCAATCGGCCGTGCGCACGGGCAATGGGGTAGCCGGGGTCCCCTTGGCCACCGGCCAACAGGACAACAGCGTGGCCATCAATGGCTATTGGCATCCCCACCATGCCGGCTGGATCCCCTCCATCAGCTCTGGCTTTGGTTACAACATTGTGAGTGGAAGTAGCACGGCCCCGGCGCCCCAATCCTCCCGCTCCTGGATGGTGGGCCTGCAATGGAGCCCTCCCTGGGAAACGGCCCATGCCGCTGGCCTGGCCATCGGCCAACCCGCCAATGCTGCTGGCGCAACCGGGAGCAGCCCCTGGCTGGTGGAAGGCTTTTATCGCTATCAAGTTTCCAACAACATATCCGTCACCCCAGCTCTTTTTTACGGCAGCGGTGTATCCACCTCCAATGCCAACGATGGGGGACAACCCATCTTCCATGGCCTGGGCGGAGTGATCCAAACCACCTTCGCGTTTTAAAGCGTCTTGCCGTGAAAGGGTGGATCTCGTCGATCCACCACGCTTCAAAGGTGCTCGATATCCAGGCCTTTGGTTTCGATGCGATAGCACCAGGTCACCACGGCTCCCACCAGCGAAGTCATCGCCAGGACCACGAGCAAATTGGCCTTGCCGATCGAATCCAACAACTGGGGGAACCAAAAGGCCGTGAGCACAGCCCCCACCTTGCCCGTGGCAGCCGCCAAGCCCGATCCCAAGCCACGAAGGGAGGTCGGAAACACCTCGCCGGCAATCAGATAGGTCTGGGAATTGGGGCCCAGGTTGGTCATGAACTGGAAAATCACAAATCCCAAAACCACCCACGTCAATTGGGGGCCCTGGCCATTACCACCCATGCCAGCGATCAACAGGCCTGCCGCACACCCGAGAAAGCCAACAATCTGCAGGGGAATCCGGCCAATGCGATCAGCCAGCACAATCGCCACCCCGATGCCAATCAAAAACCCAAGATCAATCAGGGCTGTGCCCCGCGCTCCCAACAGATCATTGCGAATCAGGGCCGTCAGATCGTGGTCTGGCGAGGCCGTGCCAAAGGCTGATGCCACGATCAACGGCGTGAAAATACCGATCCCGTAGGTGGAGAGATCCTGCAGAAACCAGGGCACCGAAGCCAGGATGGTGGCGCGCTGGTATTTGCCACGGAACAGCCGGCTCCATGGCGATGAAAGCGACGCCGAACTCGGGTGATTGCTGGCGGCAATCAGGCTCACATCAGCGCGGTTCAACAACCGGGATAGCTCCAGTTCGGCCCGGGCCTGATGGCCCCGACTCATCAACCAGTGACTGCTTTCAGGCAACAACACCCGGCCCCAGGCCACGAAAGCGATGGGCACCACGGGGATGAGATAAAAAATTCTCCAGGTATCGAGATCGGGGCGAAAGCCCAAGATCACCGCCGCAATGGCCGTTCCCACCACGGCACCCAAGGCTTGAAAGCTGAAGGCCCCCAAAACGAGGCGGCCCCGAATGCCAGCGGGAATGCTTTCGGTGATCACCAAATGGGCCGTGGGGTAATCGGCCCCGAGGGCCACGCCGACCACAAACAAGGCGGCCACCAGACTTGTGAGCTGGGAGCTGAAGGCGGCGCACACCAGCGCCACGAGCAACAACAGCATTTCGCCCACAAACACCAATTTGCGGCCAAAGCGATCCGCCAATCCCCCCAGCAGCAAGGCGCCGATCAAAATGCCAAACAGCGGCGCCGCCGTGACCAGGCCCATACCGGCAGGGCCAACGGCGAATTGACGGCTGATTAATGGCAGAGCAATGCCCCCCATAAACACAATCAGCCCCTCGAAAAATTTGCCAGCCGTTGCCAGGCTCCACACCAGCCACTGCATGGTGGACAGGGGCGGCCCCGGCAGGCGACTGCCGCTGGCCCAAGCCGGCACCTCCTCGATGTAGCTCTGAACAGTGCGCATGGGTTGGAGCTGGGCTGCCCCCGACTTACGGCCTTACGGTTTGCAGGGCTGCGCGGCCTTTGGCCGCCACGGCCGGCGGCAACGGGATGAATCCCAGCGTGGGCGCCATCGCCTGGGCCGCATCGGAGAGGGTGTAGCTGAAGGTTTTTTTCAGCGACTCCACCTTGGCCCCATTGCCCTGTTGGTGCAGCAGGATCCAGCTGTAGGCCACGATCGGATACCCCTGCGCCGGGTTGGGGTTCTCACCCGTGAGCGCAGGGCCCAAAGCGATGGAGGCCAGGGCTTGGTTGGCGGTGGCCTGCGACAGGCTCACCACGGCGCCAGAAGCATTGGTGAGTGCCGCGCCCTGCAACACCCCCTTCACGTAGGCCGCCTCCACGTAGCCCACGGCTCCATCCAATTGGGAGAGCTGGGACGCCATGCCCTCATTGCCTTTGGCGCCGATCCCCGTAGGCCAGGCCACCGATTTACCCGTGCCCGGACCCTTGCGCCAGGCCGCACTGATCGCCGCCAGGTGGGCGGTGAAGTTGGCGGTCGTACCCGACCCGTCCGAGCGGTGCACCACCTTCAAGGGCTTCGCCCCACAGCCCAATTGCCTGAAATTGGTGATGGTGCCGAGGAAGATCTGGGCCAGCTGGGCCTGGCTCAAGGTGAGGCGGCAGCCCGGGTTGTTGTAGGCCACCACAATCGCGCCTGCGGTCATCGGGATCTGCACCACGCCCTTGGGCAGGGCCGCCAACTCTTTGGTGGTCAACGGCACATCGGTGGCACCGAAATTGACGCTCCTGGCGGTGAACTGACGCACCCCGGCACCGGAGCCCACCGACTGGTAGTTGACCTTGACGCCTTGGGCGCCCAAGTCTTGAAACCAGCGCTGGTAGATGGCGGAGGGGAACGAGGCGCCAGCGCCATTAAGGGTGTGGCTCGCTGCACAGGAGGCCGCTGCCAGGGCCAGGCCTGCGACGGCCCCACCACCGACCCACCGGGGGATCCTGCGCTGCACAACGGACACCATGGCAAGGCTTTGGCGAAGGAAGAGCGGGCCCCGGGGCCCCTTCCAACTCAACTTAGAAAGACGCCCAGGGGCTGTCATGAAGATTGGGTGAAGGCAGGCCTTGAAGCCAGCCCCCAAGGCAACCCTGGCGGCACTGGCTTGGCCTCTGGCCGTGGCTTCAGGCCATCAAGGTGAGCTGGGGATGGTCGGAGCGCAGGGCGTTCAATTGCTGGCGCAAACAGACCAACAACCGTTCGATGGCCGGAGTGCCTGCCACATCGGAGCGCACCACCACCGCCACACAATCCTGAAGCTCCGAATGCCACGGCAGAGGCTTCAGAGCGGGGTCTTGAACCAGCGCAAGTGCATTGCTTGGAACGGTGGTCGTGCCATCGAGGGCCAGCGCCTCCCAGCGACCAAACGCATAGCGGCGCATCTCCACCGCATGGCTCCAAAGCCCTTGATTCCGAAGATCACCGGCAAAGCCTGGATAGGGATCGCCTGCGATGCCCAGGGAGGGAAACGCACGAAGCTGCTCAGGGGTGACGCGGCGCTCCGACTGCAGCGGATGCTCTGAACCGGCGAGCAGCACCAACGGCACCCTGGCGAGCTCAACCACCTCAAAATCAGGATCGGCAGGATCGGGCAGATCCGACAACTTGCTGGCCAACCAGGCATCCACCACCCGCTGCCGCAGAAGTTGCAACGGGCGCCGGATCCCAATACCTCCGGAACGGCCCAGCTGCCATTGCGATGGCCGACCTTCCAAAAGATCGCGGCCCACCCAGTGATCCAGCTCCAGCCTCAGGGGGCCATCCATCAGCAGGCGCGCCAGTTGGTGGACCTCCCGTTGCATGGCGAGCAGACGGTCAGGCACGACGAGCTGAAGCTCGCCATCCACCCGCACGAGTTGGGCTTCAAACAACTGAAGGGCTGCTTGAACGCGCCGCGACACCGTGCTCTGGTGACAACACAACCGCTCAGAGGCCTTGACCTCAGAACCCAGCCACTGGGTGAGGTCGAGGGCGGCCAGGGTCTCAACAGGAAGCACTCATCACGAACAATCTTTGCGGAGCTTATGCGAATCCCGAGGAAGTCCGATCCATCTTTGTAGCCATTACTACTCAAATCTTCAGAACAAAACTCCGTTGCCCCGCCCAGCCATTCATGCTAGGAATCGCTGCAAGATCCCATGCTCGTATCAGCCAATTGCCTCTTGACTCTTTCCCAGAGTGCCTGCGTTACAGCGTGACTGCGTTGCAACCTGATTGACTTAAAACATGATTGACTTGGAGC
>CAYFKI010000001.1:344-7754 GCA_964343525.1 uncultured Cyanobium sp. | reverse complement strand
ATCTCAATCTTCCGTGATCGAACCGCCTTCTTCATGCGACTGACCACCCACCAAGGCGCGCTCACCCTGAAGCCATGACACGGCACCCGTTTTTTCATACCACTGCGCTACCGATTCTCAACCATCGCGCCAGCTATATCTTTGACCCGAACTGCTGCTACCAACGTATTGCTAAAACCATCAAGGTGATCTCCATTGCGCCCACCGGCAAAACCGATCACTACATCCACAAATCTGCCAGTTGCGACATCGGCTCCATCGCCCTCTCGGTGGGCATGGGTTCACCGTTTGCGTACACCGTCGACGACCACGACACCGCCACCTTGATGATCTCCACAGGAGGCACAGCTCAGATCGACCTCAACAAGCACTCCTTCCTCTGCACTCCCAAACTGCCAGCCCTGTATCTCGCCGGCGAACGCTACCGCTGCCAAATCCAGGAAGCCAATGGGATCGAACTGCGTCTTGATCGCCAAAAACTCGCCCAAAGCGCGATGGTGATGGCAGAGCAATCCGGCAACGATGGCCTCGATTGCACACGCCTCTTTCAACCCTGGCAGATTCAATCGGATAGTCGATGGTCGATGGGCTTGCTGGGCATGCTCTCCAAAACCCTGACCTATCTCGACCTCACCACAGCCGAACGCTCGAACGCCACCACGGCTCGGATGGAACGCCTGCTCTACCAACACATCGCCGCCATGCTCTATCCGGAGTTGATGCGAACGACGTAGCCTCCAAGCCAAAGGCTTGCCATGGCACTTCGCTGGTTGACGCCCTCCTTGGCGCGCTGCTCCACACCCTGCTCCGCACCCAGCTTGACGTCCAGCTTCAAAGTCAGCCTGCAGTTGGCGGTTGCTGGGTGGGTGTCGTTGTTGGCATTCCCAGGCCCTTCCGTGGCCTCCCCAGCTCCAGCTAGCCCCGCCTCTGCTTGCCCAGCAGCGGTGCAATCCCAGGCCAATCACGCCCTGGCGGATCTCGATCAACGCCAACAACAGGAGGATGCGCAGCTGCGGTCCCACCCCACGGCCACCTACGCCACGATGAATGGGCCCGTGCTGCGCGAGCTCGAGAAGCGTCAGCAGCGTGAAGCCCTCGAAACCTCCTTGGAACGCCAGGCCAGCCAGCGTCACCACTGCAAGCTCGTGCTTCCCTGATTCAGCAGGGAGCGCCTGGGGCAGGCCATTGCAGGCGATGTACACAACCAGCAAACTCAGGCCACGCGCTCACCGATCGGATGCTGGCTGCCCTGCAAGCCCGGGCCATCAACACCACCAATCAACGCACCCCTTGGTTTCTGCTGCTCCGGGAACCGGTGGCCGCCATGGTGCGCATGCCTTGGTGGCTGTTTGTGCTGGTGATGGGCCTGATCTATGTGGGCGAAATTCTCTTTTTTGCCCTGCTGCTCTGGCCCGACTCGCACCACCTCACCGGAATGGTGCCGATGGGAATCAACCGCACGGTGGCCTTTTCCTTTCAAAACTTTCTCTCGGCCAGTTTTGGCAGCATTAGTGTTGATTCGCCCTATACCCATTTTGTTGCTGTCACCGAGTTAATCGCGGGGCTGGTCACCACATCGAGCGTGACAGCGATCATCTTTCTCAAGCTGAGCAGCAACGAAACTCCCCTGATCTTCAGCAACAAAATCTGTATCAGCAACCTGGACAATGGCCATCTCTTTTGCCGCTTCGTAACCGCAGATCCCAGTTCCTGGTTGAACGTGAATTACAGCCTCACCCTGATTCTGGATGAGGAAATTGAACCGGGCCTGTGGCAGCGACGGCTCCACCCCCTGACCTTGCTGAATGCAGGTACACCCCAGCTCAGCCAGACCGCCACGCTCACCCACCCGATCACGCCGTCGAGCCCGCTGCATGCCCTGGGGCTGGATGGCTTGAGCCAACGGCATGCGGTGCTAATGCCCCTGGTGGAAGGGGTGGATGAAGTGACCGGTGCCGGCCTGCTTCAAACCCACCTCTATCGCTTCAACGACCTGCATGTGGGCGAGCGTTTCGCCGATCTGGTGAGCACGGGGGCCTCCGGCAAACCGCGGGTGAACCTGAAACGGCTCAATCACACCGTGGCCGTTGCGGCACCGATCGCCTAAGGCCCCGCTAGGGCTTGGCCGGCCGTCCCGCCACAAGCCACAGCCCCGCAGGCAGCAACAGCCAGGGCCACCAACGCGCTTCCAGCCACCATCCGGCCCATTGGCTCAGGGGCTCCAGCACCAGATGGCACAGCGCCAGCGTGATCAGCAAAACCAGCACCAACGCCGCCATGGCCGCTCACGTCACACCTGGGGGCAGTACAGCACCGCGGCGTAACAGCTGCCAGCCAGCAGGCTCGGGCCGCCAGGCGAGCACGGTGCTAGCGGTGCCTTGAGCCACGGGCCAGGGCACCGGCGCCAAGAGCGGCAAGGCGGGGAAGGCGGCCGCCGCCTCAAGGGCCGTGGTGGCAGCGGGCTGACCGGAGGCGTTGGCGCTGGTGGTGGCCAGGGGCCCGCTGAGGGCCAACAACTCCCGGGCTGCATCACAGGCCGGAACCCGCAGCCCCAGGCTGGAACCCCCCGGATGCAGGGCCTCCACCGTGGGGCCCACCGCCGGCAACACCAGGGTGACGGCACCGGGCCAAGCCGTTTCGGCCATCGCCAGCCAGTCGCTCTGCCAGGGCAGGCCCAACAGCGGTTGCAATTGGGTCCAATCGGCCCCCATCACAATCAAGGGCTTCTGCAGCGACCGCTGCTTCAGGGCCCAAAGCGCGGAGGCATGCTCGGGTCTCGCGGCCAAAGCCGGCACGGTATCGGTGGGGAAGAGGGCCGCCTGCCCCGAGCCAAGCCATGCGGCAAGGGGGGCTGGCCCCAGCAGCCGCTCAGGGGAGATGGCGTTCATGGGCTCGGCTCTCCTGCCAATGGCCGGCGGCCCGAGGCAAAGCGCCAGATGCCCTCGAGATCTTGGTGAGCCCGCACGTGCTCCAGGCCCGAAGCCTCAAGTAGGGCCACCACGGCCGCGCTCTGGTCGTGGTGATGCTCCAGCACCAACCAGCCGCCCGGGGCGAGCGCGTGATCGGCACCTGCCGCAATGGCGCGCAAGGCGTCGAGGCCATCGGGGCCCCCATCGAGTGCCATGGCAGGTTCGTGGTCACGCACCCCAGGGTCGAGCTGCTGCCACACGGTCGTGGGGATATAGGGCGGATTCGACACCACAAGGGCCAGGTGCCCCCACCAGGGCTGGAGCGGCTGCCACCAGCTGCCCTCGAGCAACGTGACCGAAGCCGCAGCCTTCAGGTTGCGCCTGGCCATGGCCAAGGCCTCACAGCTGCGATCCACCGCAAAACCCTGGCTTTTGGGCCAGGCCTGGGCCAAAGCCGCGGCCACACAGCCCGACCCCGTTCCCAAATCAGCCCAGCAGCCAGGCTCCTCGGCCCCCACCAAGGCAAGGGCCAGCTCCACCAGGAGCTCGGTTTCCTGGCGCGGAATCAACACCCCAGGGGCTACCTCGAGCGCAAGATCGCGCCAGGGGCATACCCCCAGCAGGTATTGCAACGGTTCAGCCGTGCTGCGATGGCGCCGCCACAGCTTGGCTAAATCGTCCAGCGACCGCTGCAGCATCAGCCGCCGTTGGGGATCGAGGTGGAGCTGCTGTTGGGCCTGCCAGCGCAGGCCACCCCCCAGATCCAACAACCAATCGAGATCCGCCCGGCTCCCCCCTAGGGCCAATTGCTCGCGGCGCCATGCCAAGAGCTGCGTGCCCGTGATCTGGGTACCGGTGATTGGCTCACCGGAGATCTGCGCACTCTGAACTGGATCCCCGCTCAGCTGAGCCATCAAATCAGGCTAAAGCGGCCGCCAAAACAGGCCCGGCTCGGCCTTGAGCACACCGGCCAACTCCAAGGGCAGCAAGCGCGCGGCGAGGGCAGCCGCTGGTTCGCCCAGGCTCCCGCACAACTGCTCAAGGGAGGCGCCCGCACCCACCGCCTCAAGCAGCTGCGCATCCAAGCCCGGCGCCACCTTGGGCTCGACAGAGCTCCGGCCTGGCCCTTGGCGCGCCAAGGGACCTGGACCCAAATGGCGCACCAGATCCGCCGGATCGAGCAACACCGAGGCGCCACACGACAACAGGGCGTTGCTCCCCGCGGCAGACACCTTGCCCGCATCGGCCGGCACCACCCACAGGGGCAGGCGCTCCCTCCAGGCCAAATCCGCCGACTGCAGGGCCCCACTCTGATGCGGACACTCCACCAGCACCAGCCCGGCGGCCAGGGCCACTTGCAAGCGATTGCGCGCCGCAAAGTGGCCGGGCTGAACAGCGGTGCCGGCTGGTTGCTCGCTCACCAAAAGCCCCTGCTGGGCCACCTGCTGCTGCAGGGCTGCATGGTGCCGCGGGTACACCCGCTCCAGCGGGGTACCGAGCACCGCCACGGGCCGTCCGCCGTGGGCCAAACATCCCCGATGGGCGGCGCCATCAATGCCCTCCGCCAGACCACTCACCACCGGCCAGCCCGCACGCGCCAGGGCAGCCCCGATCGCATGGGCCATCGCCTCACCGTGGCGCGAGGGACGGCGGGTGCCCACCACGGCAATGGCGCGACGGGCCTTCAGCAGCTTCCAAAGCGACCCTTGCCCTTGCCAATAGAGAGCGAAAGGCGGCCGCTCCAGCTCGCGGATGGCCTTGGGGAACAGCCGATCCCCCGGCACCAGCACCCGGCGGTCTGTCGCCCTTTGGCGCATCCCGGCCAAGGGCTCGGGGCCCCAATGCTGGCGATAGGCCGCCAGGCGCTGCAAAAGCTGGGGGCCAAAACCAGGCAGGGCCGCGAAGGCCGCCTGCGGCGCCAACCAGGCCTCCCGCCAGCAACCAAAGCAGGTGGCGATCTGCTCGAGACGCGACCACCCCAAGCCTGGGCAGCCGCTCCACAGCAACCACCAGAGGCGGCGCTGCTCGTCCCAGGGCGGCTCCGCCTCCAGCAACCCCGCTGGGGCCTCGCTCGCCGTATCGGCTGGGGCAAACAGCGGCAGCAACTCCCCCATCCCAGCCAGCCCTCGCCAATCAGTACATCTGTACCAAAAGCCTACAGCGGCCCCCGCTCCAGGGCGTCGATGGCGGCGGTGAGATCGGGGGGCAGGCGGCGCAGCAACCTGCGCTGGGCCGGACCCGCCGAAAGATCCACCAGCACCAGCTCCACGTCCGCCTGGGCGGCGACCATGCCGCCTGGGGCCACAAACCAACTGCGCCAGGGCAGGCGCACGCCCCGCCGGGGCAGCACGGCGCTCCACAGCTGCACCGCATCCCCGTGGAGCAGGGCCTGCTTGTAATCAACCGCCAAATGCACCACCGGCAGCTCCAGCCCCAGGGCCGAGAGGTCGCTGTAGGCCAGCCCCACCGCCGCCAAGGCCTCCACCCGGGCTTCCTCCAACCAGGCCAGATAGGCGCCATGCCACATCACCCCGGCATGGTCGGTGTGCTGGGGCAACACCCGGCGCTCCAGCAACCAGCCCCGGGGCTGATCGGCTTGTATCACGGTCTGCATGGCGATGCCTTGGGCCCCATCAATCGGCCATAGGCTGCACCACAGGCTGCGCTGATCCGCGTGTTTCGCAACGTTTTAATTGCCGATTCTGGTAAAGGGCACGTTGAAGAGATGGTGCGCATGCTGCGCGACATCCCTGCCGTGCGCCAGGCCCGCTTGAACCTGCTGCACGTGGTGAGTGAGCAGGCGGGCGAGAGCTTCACTGAGCATTCCCAAAAGGCGGCAGGCATCGTGGCCGAAGCCGTGCAACGCCTGGGCCTCGACCCCAGCGAGGTGAACACGATCATCCGCCAGGGGGACACCAAACAAACGGTGCTCAAGGTGGCTGATGAGCTCAACTCCGACCTGATCGTGATGGGGTCCCGCGGCATGAGCCGCCTGCAATCCATCCTCAGCAACAGCGCCAGTCAATACGTCTTCCAGCTCTCCACCCGGCCGATGCTGCTGGTGCGCGACGACCTCTACATCCGCCACATCAACCGGCTCATGGTGGCCATTGATGGCACCGGCGTGGGCGATGACGCCCTCAAGCTCGCCTGTGAGCTGGTGCGCGAAATTCCCGGCGGCAGCCTGACGGGCGTGCACGTGACCCGCCAAGACATCCCCGCTTCCCGCGGCGGCAAAAGCCCGGCCGATCTGGTGTTGGAGAAGGCGGTTCAGCGGGCCCGCGGCTTCGGCGTGGAACTCAAAGCTCTGCACCGCACCGGCGATGTGGCCCGCACGGTGTGCAGCGCGGCCGAAGAACTCAAGGCCGACCTACTGGTGATTGCCTCCCAAGACCGCCGTCCGGTGGTGGCCAAAGGGTTGGTGGATATCGATCGCCTGCTCGGTAGCTCCGTGAGCGACTACATCCGGGTGCACGCCCCGGCCCCCGTGCTGCTGGTGCGGGAGCCGGAACGGGGCTAACGACCTCAGCCGCCCTGACGGCTGCTGGTTTGGATGTAAAGCACGATCAGAAACACCGCGGGAACCAACACGAACATGAGGCTGGCGACGAAGCCGAGATCGTTGGTTTCCATGGTTTCGCGGTTCAGACCGATTGGACTTGACGGGAGGGTATCACCGCCAAATGGGCGGATTCAGGGCCCTTCATCGCTCGTTGCGGTTGCCGGCCCAAGGCTTGCCTGCCGAACGCCGGCCTAATCGGCGGTTGGAGCCGCAGCGGAGTCTTCGGCGTCATCGGCGTCCTCAGGCTCTTCGGGCATCGGCGGAGCGGGCCAGGCCGTGGGACCAGCCGGCAGGGGCTGGGCCAGGGCCGCCGCCACCATCTCCTCCTTACCCGGCAGCCCCACCTGGGGCCGGGTGAGCACCAGTAGCGACTGCTGCACCAGGGCCTGGCAGGCCAGGCGCCAATGGAGCGGCCGCCGGCGCAATTTCTGTTCCTCCACGGCGGTGCGAGGGCTCAAAGCCGCAGCAGCCGTGGTTTCAGGCACCTCCACAAAACAGGTGATGCATTGGCCGCAGCCACCGCAATTGCCCAGTTTTCCCTTCAGGCCATAGAGCTCAATGCCCTCGCGCAGGGCCACCTCACGCAGGTTTTCGCCGGGGTAGCACTCCACATCGCGACCTTCTCGCACAAAGCGAATGACGGGCATGGAGAACTCCTGGATGGAGCCCCATTGTGAAGCCGGCAGTTGCGCTCCGTAACCAGCCGCTCCGCGAGGCCCTTCTCGCCCTTACGATCGCCGCACCCACTCCAGACCTACTCCCCATGGGATTGCCCTGGTATCGGGTGCACACCGTTGTCATTAACGACCCGGGCCGCTTGTTGGCCGTGCACCTCATGCACACCGCTCTGGTGGCCGGCTGGGCCGGCTCCATGGCGCTTTATGAGCTTGCGATTTTCGATCCTTCGGATCCCATCCTGAACCCGATGTGGCGCCAGGG
>CAYFKI010000001.1:0-235 GCA_964343525.1 uncultured Cyanobium sp. | reverse complement strand
TGCTTCGGCTTCGGCGCCTCCCCCCTCCCTGCCTTTTTGGCCCGGGGATGTGGGTGTCTGATGCCTACGGCATTACGGGTCACCTAGAGCCGGTTCAACCCTCCTGGGGCCCGGAAGGGTTTAACCCCTTCAACCCCGGTGGGATCGTGGCCCACCACATCGCCGCCGGCATCGTGGGCATCATCGCCGGCATCGTCCACATCACCTCCCGCCCGCCCGAGCGCCTCTACAAGGC